>DOIV01000296.1 GCA_003511845.1 Flavobacteriaceae bacterium
AAATGGTTTCCGCCATTGGCATTAATTATTGGTGGCTTATTAATTTCCCCTGCAATTCCTTATATTATTGCTTACAATATAAAAGATGAAAAACCGAACCAAGCCATGGCTTTACGTGTTATATGGAGCATATTTTTTGCTTTAGTAGGTTTGATCCTCCTCATTTCTTAACCATCGCATTTCAATTACTTTTCTTGCACATCTGTCAATACTCAACATATAAGTTGTGAATCACTTTTCTTTTTAAATCACTATTGTCCGATTAAAACTTACAATAACTCTAGAAAGCTACATATAGTCATGGTTTAAAAGATGTTGAAAACTAACACTTTGCTTTTTTTGTTTTATTAATTTTTTTAAAATACTGTAAATTACGCAGTTAACATTAAGTTTTTTGTCTTATGTCTAATAGTGAAGCGGTCTTATGTCTTTTATCGGACACTTTTCTTTTTAAATATTTCTTTGAATTTACATTCTAGCTTCTAAAGTTTGAAGTACTTGCATGATTATACTATATTTACAAAGCTTAAAATAAAAAAATGAAAATTCAACTTACCTATTTGATTGTTTTAGTAGTACTTTTTATAAGTTGCTCAGAAAGTAAAACTTTAATTTATGATGTAGACCTTGTCATTAAAGGAGGGACAATACTCGATTTGTCTAATAACGGATTGTCAACGAAAGACCTTCAAAACAAAGCCATTTTAATAAAAGACGATACAATTTTTGATATTGTTGATGTCTCAACAATATCAAAAGAACAAAAAAATAGTATAGATGCTACAAGTAAATTTATTATCCCAGGTTTAACTGATGGTTTTACAGTAATTAATAACCAAAATTACGCCAATGCTTTTTTATATATGGGCATTACAGATGTTGTTGGTGTTGAAAGTTCGAGAAGAGGAGTTTTTTACCATGAAGCAAATCCGTCCCCAAATGTACATATGTTACGTGAAGTAGGTGAAGCTCCGATTTCTGATGATGAGGTTGTTGAAACGATTAAAAAGCATGCTAAAAACGGAGCGGAAGTTTTATTAATTATGTACGGTTTAAATCCGTCTCAAGTTCAATTGGCTCAAGCGGAAGCAAAGAAATACGGTATGGGAACCATTGGTGAGCTAGGTTTTACAAGCTATGAAAAAGGGATGGAAATTGGTATAGATGCCTTTGTGCATACCACACGTTACTCTTTAGATATTGCACCAGACACATTGGCTAAAAAAGTTGCCGCTGAACCTTTTAGTAATGACTTAGGGAGTCCGAAATGGAGGTATTATAAATTATTAACTAATTTAGACTCGACAAATACATCATTGTTAAAGCATGCAAAAAAGTTAGGTAATTCAAAGACATACATTCAACCTACTTTTGCACTGCTATATTTAGACATGCCTTTTAGTAAAAACCCTTGGAAAGAAAAAGTGGCACAAATTATTGATATAAAAGATGTCAATAGGCCTGCAGATACTTTAACAGGAAAACATAATTATCCTCCAGAAGAATTAGCTGCCTATCAAAAATTAGGAAAGCAAGAATTGATGATAGAGAAGATGTATTACAGTAATGGAGCAAAATATTTATCAGGTAGTGCAACAGATGTTTGGGGTTCTATGCCAGGAATTTCTTTACATCAAGAATTGGAAGTTTTAAATAGAATAGGCTTGTCAAATAGAGAGGTTTTAGCAACAAGTACTTCTAATTTTAATGAGGCTTACGGATTCAAATTCGGGAAAATTAAAAAAGGATTTAAAGCTAATATTTTGGTGTTAGATAAAAATCCTATAGAAGATATCGTCAATTTAAAAGGAAGTAAAAGACTCATTTTAAATGGAAAAGAAATTGATTTAGAAGAGTTATTTAAAGAAAGTTTAAAATAAAAGACAAAAATGAAGAAGATATTTACTTTTATAACCTTACTAGTTAGTTTTAGTTTAGTTGCCCAAAACGGAAAAATAATTGATAGACAAGAATACGATTGGAAAAAGGATATAACTATTACTAATATTGTTTTTAAGGATGGAAAACTTCAAGAAAAATTTCAGTATTTAAATGGAGTTACCATTGAAAAAATCACCTATGAAAGTGACGGATTAAAAGTAAAAGGATATTTGGTGCAACCTAAGAATAAAGAGAATCATCCATGTATAATTTACAACAGAGGCGGAAATAAAGAATTTGGAAAATTAAGCACAAAAAAAGCCGTATTTATTTTAGCAAAAGTTGCTTCTTGGGGCTATGTTGTTGCTGCGAGTCAATATCGTGGCAATGATGGAGGAGAAGGAAAAGAGGAATTTGGTGGTAAAGATGTGAATGATGTGTTGAATTTAATTCCCCTTTTTGATAATTTAAAAACTACCGATACCACCAAAATGGGAATTTATGGATGGTCAAGAGGTGGTATGATGACGTATTTAGCATTGACTAAAACGAATAAGTTTAAAGCCGCTATTGTTGGTGGAGGATTGAGTGATTTGCGTTTGTGGATCAGGACAAGAAAAGACACTATTGAATCTGTCTACTATAAAAACATCCCTAATTATACTGAAAACAAATCCAAATCAATAAATGACCGTTCAGCCATTTCTCAAGTGGAGAATATTTCAAAAACGACACCAATTTTAATGGTTCATGGTACTGCAGATTGGCGTGTCGTTCCTGAAATGGCACTTGATTTGTCAAAAGAATTTATAGCCAATAAAATTCCTCACCGTTTGGTGTTGTTTGAAGGAGGAAATCATGGGTTAACCGAATTCAGAGTTGAAGTCGATGTTTTGGTAAAACAATGGTTTGATAATTATTTAAAAAAGGATAAAAAACTTCCAGATTTGAACCCTCACGGAAGATAGTTTGTAAATAAATTTAGATTAAAATGGAAAGAAGAAAGTTTATAGCAAATACAGCAGCCGCAGCTGCATTCCCATTTATTCCAAAGATAAATTTGTCAAGTTCAGGTAATTCTAATGATATAGAAGAATTACTTCATAAACATTTACCTGTAAATTTCACCAGAGATGGTTTAAACCTTTCGCCTACATTATACGCTAAATTATTAGAACAACTTACTTTAGATGATGATTTTCAACCTGATTCTTATGGTCTGGGAGGAATGATTCATCAATTTGAAGAAAAAGTAGCATTGGCACTCGGTAAAGAAAAAGCCATTTACATGCCAACAGGTACACTAGCCAATCATATAGCATTACGAAAACATTGCATTTCTAAAAACAGAGCAATAGTACAATATGAATCGCATATCAATAGAGATTCAGGAGATTGTGCAACGACATTAAGCGGAATTAATTTAATTTCATTGGGTGGAAAGAATGTTATATATAATCTAGATGAGTTAAAATATTTTTTAGAAGATAATTCTCACGGAAAAGTAAAAACACCAATTGGAGTCTTATCCTTAGAAACTCCAATGCGACGAAAAGGCTTACAAAGAATCCCGTTTGGTGATATTGAAAAGATAGCTAATGTTGCTAAAGAGAATGGTATTGCTTTGCATCTGGATGGAGCAAGACTTTATATTGATGCAGCTTTTTCGGGTAAAGATATTAAGGAATATACCAAGCTGTTTGATACTGTTTATCTTTCTATGTATAAGTCGTTTAATTCTGTAAATGGAGCAATTTTAGCCGGGTCAACAGCATTTATTGAAGGTTTACACAATGAGCGTAGAATGTTCGGTGGTGGTTTACCATCATCATGGCAACAAATAGTTATAGCAAATTATTTTTTTGATAATTATACTATACGTTACTCAAAAGCATTACAACAATTTGACGTTTTCAAATCTTTGCTAGAAAAAAGTGGCAAATTTAAAATTTCAGCATTAAAAAATGGAAGTAGTGTATTTAAATTGATGCCAAATTCAAGTATTAATTCAGAACAGCTAAAAATAAATATGGATAAAAACCAAATATTTTTACCCAATTTGAATAAAGCGGATATGTGTTTTTATATCAAAATAAATGATTCTTTAGTTTATAATGATATGCAAGAACTTGCTAATGTGTTTTTAAGCAACTGCTAGTTTTTTTAAAGCAATAATATCATTATTGGCTTTAAAATCTATTAAGAATTTTTTAGCATCTATATAAAACACTTCACGATTTATAGGAGTGTCAATATCTGGGTTTAACAAAAATAAGCCAAGAGTATGGTTCAATAAATATTCATCAATACAACCTCCATGATTTCGTTTTATAAATCCCACACGTACTTTATCATAATCAATTTTAACAGCCATTTCTTTTGGGTTTTGTAAAAGGTAATTAACCCTTTCTTTCATTTCAATCAATTCTGAACCAGTAACTCTTAAAAAAGTAAATGGTTTTCCGTTTTCTCCGAACATAATAATAGTTTT
>DOIV01000006.1:0-464 GCA_003511845.1 Flavobacteriaceae bacterium
AAAATAAAGTGCAATGGAATTCTGAAAGTAATACTTCTGTTGGAACATTGTTAACATCTGGTTTAGAAAATGTTATAAATCAATTTTCAAAATTTTTAGACAAGTCTAAAAATTCAAAATACCTTATAAAACTGTTTAATGATGCTTATTTGGAGCATAAAACTCTAACTGAGGCTACTCGATATTTAGTCAATGAATTATTTGGCGAATATGGTTTGGTAATTATTGATGGTGATGATAAATTATTAAAAAAACAATTCGCCCCTTTTGTTGAAAATGAATTGGTAAATCAGACAAGTTTTAAGCAAGTTTCAAATACCATTGAGCAGCTAAAAAATGAATACAAAATTCAAGTCAATCCACGGGAGATAAATTTGTTTTATTTAACAGATAAACTAAGGTCACGTGTTATTTTTGAGGGTGGAATTTACAAAGTTGTAGATACAGATTTGTCATGGACAAAA
>DOIV01000006.1:860-6903 GCA_003511845.1 Flavobacteriaceae bacterium
ATGCGTCCTTTATATCAAGAAGTCATTTTACCTAATCTTTGTTATGTAGGTGGTGGTGGTGAATTGGCATATTGGTTTGAGTTGAAAAATTATTTTGAAGCTGTAAAAGTGCCTTTCCCCATATTGTTATTACGTAATTCTGCACTATTAATTACTGAAAAACAGTTGCAAAAAGCTAAAAAGCTAAATATCTCTATTGATGAGCTGTTTTTAAACCAAGATGTATTGGTCAATAAAAAAATTAAAGAAGTATCTGAAATTGAGATTGATTTTTCTAAACAAAAAACTGCTTTAAAAAAGCAGTTTGAAGATCTTAAAGAGATGGCTAAGAAAACTGACAAATCTTTTATTGGTGCGGTAAATGCTCAAGAAGCTAAACAAATAAAAGGTTTAGAAGTATTAGAAAAAAGGTTGCTTAAAGCTCAAAAACGAAAATTAAATGATTTGGTAGAGCGTATAAAGTTGCTACAAAACGAATTATTCCCAAACCAGAGCCTAGAAGAACGTCATCGTAATTTTTCAGAAATTTATGAAAATTATGGTGATGGATTAATTCCTAAATTAATAAACACCTTAGATCCTTTAAAAAGTGAGTTTTATTGTATTACGTTGTAAGATGAAAAAGAAAATTAGTATAAGCTTATTGGTTGGTGTTGGTCTTTTGACTCTTGCTGTTTTTATCCCAAATTTTATCATTAAAAATAATGCATCCAACAAGGTGTTTAATGATGTGAATACTATTAAAAAGAATAAAGTAGGTTTGTTGTTAGGCACTTCAAAATTATTAAGTAGCGGAAGGATTAACCTATATTATCAATATAGAGTAGATGCTGCTGTAGCTTTATATAAAGCTGGCAAAATAGATTTTATATTGGTAAGCGGAGATAATAGTACTGTTGATAATGATGAGCCAACAGATTTTAAAAACGATTTGATTAAAAAAGGTGTCCCTGAAGAAAAAATATTTTTAGATTATGCAGGTTTTAGAACCTTAGATTCAGTGGTTAGAGCAAAAGAAATTTTTGGTCAAGAATCAGTTACAATCATTTCTCAGCAATTTCATAATGAAAGAGCTATCTATTTGGCTGAAAAATATGACATTATAGCTGTTGGTTTTAATGCTAAAGACGTTTCAGGACGCTATGGTTTTAAAGTGCAACTTCGAGAGTATTTGGCAAGAACCAAGGTGTATGTAGATTTGCTTTTTGGCGTTACTCCTAAATTTTTAGGTAAAAAGATTGAAATTAATTAAATTTTATCATCAATAAAAAATACAGGATCTACGTAGTTAGGGTTTGGATTAAGAATTTTATTATTTTCAATAATCAAATTAGTAACTTTATGAACTCCAGATTTATCATTAATCTGAGAAATAAATATTTCTGGTTGGTTTTTGGCAATATAGTTACCACCGAGTTTAACAGAACGTACATCTAACACATTATCTTTAATGACAATACCATCAGAATCTTGGTTGGCCCAAACATGATGTCTAAACCATTTTACAAGGTAAGAGCCTCTATGTGCAATATGCGTTACGGTTTCGTCCCAAGCGGGTTCAACAGCGATACATGCTCTATGATATGTGCCTTTAAACGTATTGTTAATAGCTTTATTTCCATCTGCATGTACAGCAAAATAAAGCATCCATCTGGCTCCTGTTTTCCCTGTTGATTCTACAGTATTGCCTTCAAATAAATTATTTTTTGAACCTACATAAGCTTGAAGTAGCCCTTCACCAACTGCAATAGATGTTGATATGTCATTATTTATGATGGTGTTATCAGAAGAACCATAGGCAAGATGAATACTTGCTGAAACAGAATTACGTAGTGTGTTATTAGCGACCCTATTTTTATTTGACCCGTTCTGCATTGAAATATTACGTGCATTATTGACTATTTTATTATCTTCAATAATGCTCTCGCTAACGCCGTTTAAACCAATACCATAATAACCACCTATAATATCGTTATGACTTATTGTTGTTCTTAATGTGTTGTAGTAAGGTTTTGCATAGGTTTTGTCTTTCATCCATAACCATGTAGTAACAGCCCATTTTTTTTTCTTTCCGTCTGTCGGATCTGTATATTCTTCAGGAGGATATACATAATCAAGTTGACTAGAAACATAGATAGAAATTCCTCTAGAACGGCTAGATGATGTAATGGTGTTGTAAGAAATGTTATTGTCTACAGCATCTTCCATTCCGTCTTTATGGGCAATGAGATAGATATAGCTTACGCCTTTTTTATTTTCTATTTTATTATGATCAATGCTAACCCTAGAAACGTTATAGCCTATAATTGCATAGCTATACGGTGTGTTTTTCATCTCAATTTCCATGTGGTGAATACGTAAATCTTTTACATTTTCTTCTTGTTTATGTACTTTTCCTAAGAGAAGAATACCGTAATTTTTTGGATTTACAAATTTAAGTTTACCTCCAAAAATTTGAGTAACGCCGTTATAAACTAAAAGTCTCTTTTTAAGTAAACAGACGCCACTGCCAAATTGAACTGCCTTTTTCTCTTCTGCAGCAACCTTTAAAGCTTGGTTAATTGCATCGCTATCATCAGTAACGCCATCACACACTGCTCCGTAATCTCTGATGTCAATACTGCGATCACCAACGGTAAAATTATCTTTTGCTAGTTCCTTTTTGTAGCTGTTATCTCCAAATACCCGAACTTCATAAGTGCCAATTTCTTTAATATATTTTTTTTGAGTTAGTTTAAGGATACCATTTGCATCGGTCATAGCTATATATTCCCATAAAATGAGCTCTTCTGAGGTGCTTTCTGATGTTGTTTTAAATACGCCAACCCAAGCTTTTTCTTCATAAATAGATGGATTTGAGATTTCTACAGCAATAGTTTCACCTACATAATATATTTTGCGTTGTACATTGAAAGTGGTATCATTGGTGTTGTCGTCAGATTCACAAGAAGAAAATAGTACTAAAAAAAAGAGTGTGCTAAAAATAATATTGACCGAAAAAAAGTTAGATACTTTCATAGTAGTAATCACTTTATAATTATAACAAGCCACAAATTTCTAATGCTTTTTTATAAGCATCAGCTCTAAAATAGGTATTGTAATTTTTTAATTCTGACGGGTAAATCCAGTGTAATTTATCAAACTCATCATCTTGTGGTTTTAAACGCATCTTATGTGCTAGATATTGTACTTTCACAATGTTTAATTCTTGACGTTTAAAAATATATTGATCTTCGTCAGGATAGATGTAACTTACCTTTTCGGTATAGCTTTGTAGAATGTCTTTTTCAGTAATATCAAGGTCTAATTCTTCTTTCAATTCTCGAATGATTCCACTAATAAAATTTTCGCCAATCTCTAAGCCTCCTTGTGGAAATTTATAGCCTCCATCTCTAGGTGAAGAACCTATTAAAACTTTATCCTGATTAACAATTACTGCCATTACAGCTTTTCTAACTTCTTGTTTCATTGTAATTTCTAATATAATTTGCAAGGCAATTTAACTAGAAAAGATGTTCTTTACTTTCTTTTGGTAATAAATTTCAGGATTCTCTGTATGTGTTTTAGTAAGTTTTACAACATCATCAATAAGTAAATTGATTGCAAAGGTGAGTTTTTGTTGTAAAGATAAGACATCTTCAGATGATAAGTAGGTGTTTACTAAAAAAGGGAAATAGTTATTTAAACTTTTTAAATAATTAGGGTTTAATAAATTGTCATTAAGAACAACTTCATTGTTTATTTTTGTGTATACCTTGAATTTGGCAGAGTTAATTGAAGACATGTGTACTAACTCACAAAATAATATCACTTTTTTATTGAAATCAAATTTACCCAAATCGATAAGCGAGTTGATTATTTTTATTTCTTTTTTACCTAATTTTTTAATAAAATAGGTAGTAATCATTTTGTCAATGAGCTCGGTAGATTTTACAACTTGTTTTTCTAATTTGGTAATCATAAGCATAGCAATTTATGAGTAAAAAATACTCAGATGAATATAGATAGTAGAAAATAGTTGATAGAGAAAAAGCTAGTAATTAGCTTTGGTATACCAAATATAGTACTTATTTAGATGTAAAATAAAATAAATTAATGATTAACAGGGTTTTACTAATAAATGGTATGTTTTTTCTATTATTTGGTAATATGGGTAGATGAATGCGAATACGGATAAGCACCGTATTAAATAATTTATAAACATTTCATGAAACGGTTATAAATTCTAAGAATTTAATTTTATTTTTGCGGATGCAAGAAAAGGTACTTATTTTAGATTTCGGATCTCAGTTTACACAATTGATTGCTCGTCGCATTAGAGAGCTTAATATTTATTGCGAAATTCATCCTTATAACAGTAATAAATTTAATGCAGATGATTATAAGGCAGTAATTTTATCTGGTAGTCCATGTTCTGTGAACGCAGAGGATGCACCACAACCAGATTTATCAAAAATAAAAGGAAAGAAACCCTTGCTAGGTGTTTGTTATGGTGCCCAATATTTAGTCCATTTTTTTGGTGGTAAAGTTGGAGCTTCAAGTACTAGAGAATATGGCAGGGCAAAGCTTTCATATATAGATAATCAAGAGAGTTTATTTACTAATATAAATGAAGGGAGTCAGGTTTGGATGAGTCATTCTGATACTATTTTAGAATTGCCAAGTCATTATAAAAATATTGCTAGTACCGAAGATGTTATAAATGCAGCATTTAAAATTGAAGGTGAAGAAACTTACGCCATTCAGTTTCATCCTGAAGTGTATCATACTACTGATGGCAAACAATTGTTAGAAAATTTCTTAGTAAACATTGCTAAAGTAGCACAAAGTTGGACTCCAGATTCATTTGTAGAATCTACAGTGCAAAAATTGAAACAACAATTAGGAAATGATAAAGTAGTCTTAGGGTTGTCAGGTGGTGTAGATTCTTCTGTTGCAGCTGTCTTATTAGATAAAGCAATCGGAAAAAATTTATATTGTATATTCGTTAATAACGGTTTGTTGAGAAAAAATGAGTTTGAAGAGGTGCTAGACCAATACAAACACATGGGACTTAATGTAAAAGGTGTAGATGCTTCGGCACGTTTTTTGAAAGCTCTTGAAGGAATCTCTGAACCTGAATTAAAACGTAAAGCAATTGGTGGTACGTTTATTGAAGTTTTTGATGATGAAGCTCATTTAATTAGTGATGTAAAATGGTTAGCTCAAGGCACTATTTATCCTGATGTGATTGAATCGGTTTCGGTAACTGGAGGGCCTTCTGCTACTATTAAAAGTCATCATAATGTAGGTGGTTTACCAGATTTTATGAAATTAAAGATTGTGGAGCCTTTACGGATGATTTTTAAAGACGAAGTGAGAAGGGTAGGAAAGTCTTTAGGAATAGATGCAAATTTATTAGGTAGACATCCATTTCCTGGACCAGGATTAGGAATTCGTATTTTGGGAGATGTAACCTCTGAAAAAGTAAGAATATTACAAGAAGTAGATGCTGTTTTTGTAAACGGATTAAAAAAATGGAATTTATATGATGAGGTTTGGCAAGCAGGAGCAATGTTATTACCCGTAAATTCAGTTGGAGTTATGGGTGATGAGCGGACTTATGAAAAAGTTGTAGCTTTGCGAGCCGTATCATCAACGGATGGAATGACAGCTGATTGGGTAAATTTACCCTATGAATTTTTGCAAGAAACATCAAATAAAATTATAAATAAAATAAAAGGTGTAAATAGAGTAGTATATGATATTAGCTCAAAACCACCAGCAACTATTGAGTGGGAATAAATTCTCCTTAATGAATAAGAAATAAATTTTAAAATAATGAATAAATTAAGATTAACGGTATTATTATTTCTGATAATTGTGAGCGTTTTTTCACAAGAAAAACCCTATGTAACCTATCAAGTTAACAAAGGAGAAACAGTTTTTAGTGTGTCTCAAAAGTTTAACACAACTACTCAGAATTTATTAACATTGAATCCAGATATTAAAGACAATATTATTTCTGAAAATCAGATTTTAATAATTCCGAATAAAAAATACA
>DOIV01000059.1 GCA_003511845.1 Flavobacteriaceae bacterium
AAGGTTTGATTTTCTGCTGTAGTAGAAGTTGCTGTAAACTGCACTCCTTGCATTCCGAAATTCAATCCTAATTTTCCTAAATTTACAAATGGCGGTAAAATATCATTCAGTTTAGAATTCAATAAATAATTCAATTGACGTTCAGACAACATTGACATTTTTGTAGTTACTATTTTCAACTTATCCATTTCTAAAGACACATAATCGCCATGAAAATTCCCTCCATGATACACATGTTTCTTTTCAACATCAACGATAGGATTGTCATTAGCGGAGTTCACCTCTTCAATCAATATTTTACGAACACTCTTTAATGTATCTAAAATAGGTCCTAAGATTTGAGGCACACAACGTAAAGAATAATATTCTTGTACTTTTTCTTTAAAAACAGGACTATTCGCATTTGCATTGTATAAATACTCTTCTCTATTCCGTATCAATGTACTGTCTTTTAAATGCTCACGCATTTTTTTGGCGACTTCTTGCTGTCCTTTATGCTTTTTTGTGTTGTTTAATTCTTCTGATAAATGATCATCATAAGCTTCAACAATTTCATTAATAGCTGACGAACATTTCAATACCCAATTTAGTAAACGTTCTGTATAAATTACATTTACAATACCAATACCAGTCATTACTGAAGTACCATTCATTAAAGCCAGCCCTTCACGCAATTCTACATTGATTGGTTTTAAATTTTCTAGTTCAAAAACTTCTTGAGTAGGTTTTTTTTCTCCTTTATAGAAGACTTCACCTTCGCCAATTAAAACCAACGCCAAATGAGCCAATTGCACCAAATCACCACTTGCACCTACACCACCGTGTTCATATATTAATGGTGTTATATCTCTATTGATTAACTCTGCCATTAACTTTACAACTGACACATGGACACCAGAATTACCAAGACTCAACGTATTCAATCTTGCTAACATGGCTGCTTTTACATACATTTTAGGAATAGGATTACCGACACCAGATGCATGACTTCTAATTAAATTGTATTGCAATTGAACCCTATCTTCATCCTTAATTTTATACTGAGCCATAGGGCCAAATCCAGTATTTACCCCATAAATAACTTTGTTTTCAGAAAATTCTTTTAAAAAATTAAAACTATTTTCAACCTTGGTTATCAATGCTTCATCTAATTCAATTGCTTTATGATTAAAGATTACTTCATAAAAATCTTTTAACTCTAACTCTCCTTTATGTATTAACATTAATTGGGATTTATTTTGGTATATTTTTTACAAAAATATAGTTTTAAGACATCAAATTTAATACTTTTACAGATATTTTACAATTAAAATAATGAATACAGAAAATGTAGATGTTTTAGTCATTGGTGCTGGCCCTTCAGGTTGCGTTTCTGCGTCCTATTTAATCAACAATAACATCAATGTAAAGATTGTAGAAAAGTCGAAATTTCCTCGATATGTCATCGGCGAAAGCTTACTACCAAGGTGTATGGATCATTTTGAAGAAGTTGGCTTATTAGATGCTTTAAAAAAACAAAATTACCAAGTTAAAAAAGGTGCTAGATTTCTAAAAGGAGACAACGTCTGCAACTTTGATTTTAGTAAAAAATTTACCGAAGGTTGGGACTGGACTTGGCAAGTACCAAGAGCACATTTTGACAATATTTTAGCTGAAGAAACGCAAAGAAAAGGTGTACCTATTGATTTTGAAAATGAAGTAATTGACGTAACTTTTGAAGGTTCAAATTCTAAAACAAGCGTAAAAGATAAAGCAGGAAATATCAAATTTATCAATGCAAAATATATCATAGACGCTAGTGGTTATGGTAGAGCTTTACCAAGGTTATTAAACTTAATCAAGCCTTCTACACTCCCTAAACACTCTTCTATCTTCACTATAACTAAAGATATAAATCGTCCTAAAGGAGATGAAGGAACGCTTATCACTTTTGATATTGTTGACACACAAGTATGGCTATGGGTTATTCCTTTTTCTGATGGCACCACAAGCATAGGTTTTGTAGGCCCAACGGATTTTATCAATTCTTACAAAGGTTCACCAACAGAAAGATTAAAAGAAATGCTAAAGCTATCTACTTATTTTTACGATAGATTTAAAGATGCTCCCTATACTTTTGAACCCAAAATTATTCAGAATTTCTCAACTGCTGTAAAACAAGTTTATGGTCAAGGCTATATCTTAACAGGGAATAGTGGTGAGTTTTTAGACCCTGTTTTTTCTTCTGGAGTTACTTTTGCTACTGAAACCGGATTATTAGCAGCAAAAATGGCAGCTAAAATAATAAATAACCAAACTGTTGATTTAGAAAAGGAATATGTAGAACCTGTTCAATTTGGCGTGGATGTTTTTAAAAGCTATGTCAATGAATGGTATTCAGAAAATTTACAAAAAGTCTTTTTTCATAGACCTGAAAATGCTGAAATTAAAGAGAAAATTTGTGCTGTTTTAGCAGGTTATGTATGGGATGAAACCAACCCATTTGTAAAAAAGCATGATAGAGTTATTAAATCTATGGCACATTTGATTGATATGGAAGTTGAGCAACGGAAAAAAGTTGCTAATAAATAATAACAACTTTCTCTAAAAAATTCAATTCATTTACTTTGACACTTTCAATATACCTTTAGCAATATTCTTAGCTAATTTTGCATAGCATTCTGATATTCTATACCCAGAATCATAGTCATACCCCATTGCACCATACCCTTGCACCTTACTGTATTTACCAGACAATAAAATAGTAGACGGATTAGCTTTTTCATAAACAATAATCACAGCGTCTATTTCTGAATTTCTTCTTACAACACCAACATTATAACCGGCATACATTCTAACCGTATGGATTTTAATAGTGTATTTTGCATCTGAAAAATTTTTATCAACCCTAACTTCAGTATTTTTAAATCTTTTATTAAACGATTCTATAAATTTAGGCTCATATCTATTTGGCCTGTCATCAAACCAAGATTTTTTAAATATTTCTCCTGCACCAGCTTCTTTCTTTTCTCTTTTATCCATTTTGTCTTTCAAGAAATCATTTTCTGAATCGAATTTAGGAATCTGAACATCAGAATAGTCAAATTCTAAATTAAAAGCAGTAATTCCATTTAAATTTTTAAAACTCCCTTCTACATCTTTCATCTTTTGAGCAGAAATAACTACTGTTGATAAAAGGAATATAAACAATATCAATTGCTTTTTCATTGATGTACTTTTAGTTAAAATAATTCATTAAAATTACTATTTTTATATTGATTAATTCTACAATAAAGCTTTTAATTCCTTATTTTTGTTCGAATCCTAAAAACGAACATTTTGTCCGATTATCAATTAGGTCTTGACTATGCCATAGACCAAGACCAAAACGACAAGTTAGCACCTTATAGAAATCAATTTCATATTCCGAAAACTAAAGATGGAAATGATTGGTTATACTTTACAGGAAACTCTTTAGGCTTACAACCCAAAACCACACAATCGTATCTTCAACAAGAATTAGACGATTGGGCTAATTTTGGTGTAGAAGGCCATTTTGAAGCTAAAAGTCCTTGGCTGCATTACCATGAATTTCTAACCGAATCTATGGCGAAAATTATGGGTGCAAAACCTATAGAGGTGGTTATTATGAATACGCTGACCACTAATTTGCATTTGTTAATGGTATCTTTTTATCAGCCTACAAAAACCAAATATAAAATCGTCATTGAAAGTGATGCTTTTCCTTCTGACAAATATGCGGTAGAATCACAATTAAAATTCCATGGTTATGATGCTGAAGACGGATTAATTTTATGGAAGCCTAGAGCTGGTGAAGATCTTTTACAAATGGAAGATTTAGAAGCTATCTTAGAAGAACAAGGTGATGAAATTGCCTTATTAATGATTGGTGGTGTAAATTATTATACGGGTCAATTTTTGGATCTGAAAAAAATTGCAACATTAGGTCACGCCAAAGGATGTATGGTTGGTATAGATTTAGCTCATGGAGCAGGAAACATCCAACCCAATTTACACGATTCAAATGTAGATTTTGCTGCTTGGTGTACGTATAAATATTTAAATTCAGGTCCAGGAAGCTTGGGCGGATTATTCGTTCATGAAAGACATGCTCACAACAAAGATTTAAAACGCTTTTCTGGTTGGTGGAATCACAATAAAGAAACACGATTTAATATGCGACAGCCTTTTGATGTATTGGCAGGAGCTGAAGGCTGGCAACTCAGCAACCCTCCTATCCTATCCATGGCTGCAATTAGAGCTTCATTAGATTTATTCAATGAAGTTGGCATGGATGCAATACGCAATAAATCAAAAAAATTAACAGGATATTTTGAGTTTTTAATCAATGCCTTGGATAATGATAATATAAAAATAATAACACCAACCAATCCTGAAGAAAGAGGCTGCCAACTCTCAATTCAAGTCAAACCCGAGGCTTCGGGAGCAGATATAAATTTACATAAAAAATTGACCAATGCACATATCATAACCGATTGGCGTGAACCAGACGTTATACGCTGTGCACCTGTGCCGCTATACAATTCATTCCAAGATGTATATTTGATGGTAGAAAAACTAAAAGAAATTTTATCATAATCTCCCTCAAGAGATTAATTATTAGCAAAAAGTAACTATGACTACTAAAGACAAAACACCCACCTTAATCCTCCCTCAAGGGAGGAATTCACAGTTTCAAACAAACTACTATGAATAAAACGAACATACATATCATTGGTGGCGGACTCTGCGGATCTCTTCTTGCTTTACGATTAGGACAACGAGGCTACAGCATTGAAGTCTTTGAAAAACGCCCTGACTTACGTAAAACTGATATCAGTGCTGGTCGCTCTATAAACCTTGCTTTTTCAGACAGAGGTATCAAAGCCATGAAAATGATCGGAATTCTTGATAAAGTAATGCCGCTTTGTATCCCAATGAATGGAAGAATGCTACATGACATTGAAGGCAATACTAAATTAGCTCCATACAGCGGCAGAACTCATGAATTTATCAATTCTATTTCTCGTGGCGGTCTCAATGCTTTATTATTAGATGAAGCTGAAAAACTAGACAATGTCACTATTCATTTCAATCACAAATGCACCAAAGTAGATTTTGAAAACAGCATTTCACATTTTTACAACTATACTGATAAAACCGAATTTTCTAAACAAGCAGATGTTATTTTTGGTACTGATGGTGCGGGTTCTGCATTGCGTAAAAGCTATTATTTAGAAAAGAAATTCTTATTCAGCTTTTCACAAAACTACCTTACGCATGGGTATAAAGAGTTGAGTATTCTTCCTACAGAAAAAGGCGACTACAAAACCTATAAAAATGCTTTACACATTTGGGCAAGAGGTGATTTTATGCTCATTGCCTTGCCAAACCTTGACGGAAGTTTTACCGTTACTTTATTTTTAAGTTTTGACGATGGCGAATACAACTTCAATAATTTGACATCTAAAGAACGTGTGTTGGAGTTTTTTACTAAATACTTTAAGGATGCTTTAGAGCTGATGCCAAATCTGATTAATGACTTTTTTGAAAATCCAACCTCAGCTCTAGGAACCGTAAAATGTTCCCCATGGCATTATAAAGGAAATACCTTATTGATGGGTGATGCTGCACATGCTATCGTTCCGTTTTACGGACAAGGAATGAATGCCTCTTTCGAGGATGTAGTCGAGTTTGATAAAATTCTAGATCAACATGAAGAGGATTTACTCACGGGGAAATCGGATTGGGAAACTATTTTTAAAAGCTATGAAAACTCAAGAAAAAAGGATACAGATGCTATTGCAGATTTGGCTATTGATAACTTTTTTGAAATGAGAGACCATGTCAACAGTAGTATATTCAGAAAAAAACGTAATTTAGAGATGTCTTTAGAAAAGAATTTTCCTAAGGAATTTTCTTCAAAATATTCATTGGTAACATTCAATGAAAATGTAGTCTATCATGAAGCTATGACAAAAGGAAGAGCTCAAGACAAAGCCATTTTAAATATGATTTCCGATAATGAAATAAATGAAAAAGGCGATTTAAAAACTATTTTAGCTAAGGTAAAAGCTGAAACTAATGAAATATTAAATGAAGATAAGGTGGCGAAAAACATGTAACAATAAACATTTTTCATTCTTGCGAAAGCAGGAATCCAGAAAACAAAAATAACCACCTCGTCTTTATGTTTGCTCACGCACACATAAAGACACTCCTCCTTAAAAAGGAGGAGAATTTAGAGACTATAATAAAATTCCTCCCCTTATTTCAAGGGGAGGTGTCCGAAGGACGGAGGGGTTTTTAAAAAATAAAAATTATTACTAACATTAAAAAGATTTCTGCCTTCGCAGGAATGACAGAAAAAAAATGACAAAAAAAGTAACACCAAGAGGAGCTTACCCACACACCAAACGTGTAGGTGATTTTATATTTGTTTCAGGCACCAGCTCTCGAAGAGCTGACAATACCATTGCTGGAGTAGATCTTATTGATGAAATGGGTACCAAACATTTAAATATAAAAGAGCAAACTCGTGAAGTGCTAAAAAATATTGAAAAAAATTTAATGAATGAAGGGGCTACTTTAGCTGATGTGGTTGATGTCACTTCATTTTTAGTAAATATGAATGACTTTGCAGGTTATAATGAAGCCTATGCAGAATTTTTCGATGCAGTAACTGGACCAACTCGTACCACTGTTGCTGTACACCAATTACCACATCCTGATTTGGTAGTGGAAATTAAAGTGATGGCGTATAAAAAGAACCCCTCCCTAACCCTTCCCGAAGGAGAGGAAGTTTGATTGTAACTAAAATTACAAAAGTAATTAGGCTTTATATTGTTTATGAAAATTATTACAAAAATAAATATTGGGCAAACAACTCCAACTAAAATGTTTGCATTTCTTTTAAACTTAAATAAGAAGAAATATTTAGAATGGCATAAAGATCATTTAGATTTTAAATGGATTTCAAAAACTGAAAAAATAGTAAAAAGTAAAATTTTCTTAAAAGAGAAAATTAGTTTTTTTACAGTAAGTGATATTTGGGAAGTAGTGGCATACAAACCTAACAGTCAAATAAAGTTTAAATCAACAACCTATAACGATAGGTTTTTTTCATTACACTTTGAAAAAAACAAAAATGTAACATTTATAATTCAAACTATTGAAATACAACAAAATAACAAGAAGTGGTATATTGAGTACAATCCGTTTATTTTTTTATTTTCAATTTTATATAAAAAGCATACCTTTCAAGAATACTCAAAACTAAACTTATAATAATTACCTTTACACTAATTAAAAAATTTACCCATCAAAATATTGAACTACATAAATGGAAAATATTTGCCTCCCGTTGCTAATGAGTGGATAGATAACTATTGTCCTGCTGATGGAGAGGTTTACGGTCAAATTCCGAATTCTTCCACAAAAGATGTAGAAAAAGCATTTCAAGCTGCTAAAAAAGCATTCCCAACTTGGTCAAACACTACTCTTGACGAACGTAGTAGAATCTTAATCAAAATATCAGAATTACTAGAAAAAAATATAGACCGTTTTGCAGAAGCAGAAAGTAAAGACAATGGAAAACCAATTTCGCTGGCAAAAGTAGTTGATATACCCAGAGCTGCTAGTAATTTTCGTTTTTTCGGAAATGCCATAACGCAATTCGCCAGTGAAAGTCATGAAAGTATTGGTCAAAATGCTATCAATTATACCTTACGTCAAGCTATTGGAGTTGTTGGTTGCATTTCTCCATGGAATTTACCTCTTTACCTCTTTACTTGGAAAATTGCTCCAGCTCTAGCTGCAGGAAACTGTGTCATTGCAAAACCAAGTGAAGTTACACCAATGACTGCCTATTTATTAGGTGAAATTTGTAATGAAGCTGGCTTACCTAAAGGTGTCTTAAATATTGTTCATGGCTTGGGTACAACCACCGGGCAAGCTATAGTTGAACATCCAGAGATTAAAGCCATTTCATTTACTGGAGGAACAGAAACTGGAGCTCATATTGCAAAAGTAGCAGCACCGATGTTCAAAAAATTATCTTTAGAATTGGGTGGTAAAAATCCGAATATCATTTTTGCCGATTGTGATTATGATAATATGCTAGTAACTACAGTCAAATCATCTTTTGCCAATCAAGGACAGATTTGTTTGTGTGGAAGTCGTATTTTTGTAGAAGAAACTATATTTGATAAATTCAAAACTGATTTTATCGAAAAAGTAAAAGGACTAAAAGTTGGGCATCCATCCGATAAAGAAACAGAAATTGGAGCTTTAGTTTCAAAACCGCACTTAGAAAAAGTAATGCAGTATATTGATATTGCTAAAGAAGAAGGCGGAATAATACTGTGTGGAGGAAATTCTGTTACAGTAACTAATTATGAAAACGGATATTATTTAGAACCCACAGTAATTGAGGTTTTAACCGATGAATGCAGAGTGAATCAAGAAGAAATATTCGGCCCGGTAGTAACCATTATGCCCTTTAAAACAGAGGATGAAGCATTAGAAATGGCAAATAAGGTGAAGTACGGATTATCAGCTACCTTATGGACAAATAATTTAAAACGTACCATGAGAATGTCTCAACAAATTCAAGCAGGAATTGTTTGGGTAAACACATGGATGATGCGTGATTTAAGAACTCCTTTTGGTGGTGTAAAAGCTTCGGGAGTTGGGCGAGAAGGCGGATTTGAAGCCTTACGATTTTTTACAGAAGCAAAAAATGT
>DOIV01000014.1:0-4131 GCA_003511845.1 Flavobacteriaceae bacterium
ACAAGCATCATCCAATTTTTAGCAGCCCCTTCATCTACCAAGAAACCTCCCTTTAAAATGTCATAAATTGTTTGCTTTATTTTAGCCATCTATTCTTGTTGCTATTCTTAATTTGGCACTTCTAGCCCTATTATTCTCTTTAATTTCTATTTTCGATGGAGTAATTAATTTCCCTTTTTTAAAAGGAACAGTTATATTTCCGTAAAAATCTTTCTCAGGCTCACCTTCAAACAAGCCACTTCTCACATATCGTTTCACCAACCTATCCTCTAAAGAGTGGTAAGAAATCACACTCAACTTCCCTCCTACATCCAACAACTCTTCTGTTTGCAATAAAAATTCTTTTAAAGCATCCAACTCTTCATTTACCTCTATTCTAATTGCTTGGAATATTTGTGCTAAAATTTTATGCTCTTTACTTTTTGGTAAAAATTTTTGTAAAGCTTCTTTCAATTGAAAACTTGTTTGAATTGACTCTTCATTCCTGCTTTCTACAATTTGCTTTGCTAAAGCTCTTGAGTTTCTTAAGTCTCCATACAGAAACAAAATATCAGCCAATCTTTCTTGACTGTATTTATTGATAATATGTGCTGCATTTTTTTTAGAACCTTTGAACATTCTCATGTCTAAATCAGCATCAAACCGCGTAGAAAAACCTCTACTCGCTTCATCAAACTGATGTGACGAAACTCCTAAATCTGCTAAAATTCCATTCACTTTTTTTATTCCGTAAAACCTCAAAAAACGCTTTACATACCTAAAATTTTCATGAATCAATGTAAATCGACCATCATTTATAGAGTTCTTTAAAGCATCCTCATCTTGATCAAAAGCAAAAAGTTTTCCATCAGCACCTAGCCTTTTTAAAATTTCTTTTGAATGCCCACCTCCTCCGAAAGTCACATCAACATATACTCCATCTTGAACAATATCTAAACCATCAACACTTTCAAAGAGCAAAACTGGATTATGATAACTCATCTAAAATATCATTATCGTTACCCATTACATCTTCAGCCAATTGAGCAAAATCTACTGCAGCAGCATCAATGGCTTTTTCATAATTATCTTTATCCCAAATCTCAATAATATTAACTGCCGAAGACAGGACTACTTCCTTTGAAATACCCGCAAACGAATGCAAGTCTTTCGGAATCAATAATCTACCCGAAGCATCTAACTCAACCATTTTTACACCAGCTGTAAACCTTCTTATAAAATCATTGTTCTTTTTTACAAACCTATTTAGCTTGTTTACTTTCTGCATCAGCATGTTCCATTCGCTCATTGGATAAATTTCTAGGCAAGGTTGAAACACAGCTCGCTTCATCACAAAACCTTCATCTAAAACAGAATTCAGTTGCTTTTTAAGCTGAGATGGCAACATAAGCCTTCCTTTGGCATCTGCTTTACATTCGTATGTTCCTATTAAATTTACCACTTTCTATTAATTAGAATGACAAAAGTACGAAAATTTACCACTTTTTACCATTTTTTACCACTTTGTTAATAACTTTATTTTTCGCAAATTATTGTATTGATTAGCAGGTTTTTAAGAAATTTATTAGAATTTTTAGAAATAAAATGAGGTTCATTTTAAAGAAATACAGTACTTTCAACCAAATTCATTATTTTTGCATTTGATCATAACCTATACCAATTAATGGAAAACAACCACAAAAAAGAAGGGAAGTTTAGCTACTTAGAAGCAGGGGAAGGAAGACCTATCATTATCTTACACGGACTAATGGGCAACCTTAGTAATTTCGATGGCGTTTTTGACTATTTTTCAAAGAATGGATACCGGATTATTATGCCCGAATTACCTATTTATACTCTGCCATTAATCAAAACCAACGTAAAAAACCTTGCTAAATTCATTAAGGAATTTACAGAAAAAAAAGGCCTGGAAGATTATATCTTATTAGGTAATTCTTTGGGCGGACACATTGCACTATATTACACAAAACGCTTTCCTGAAAAAGTAGCAGGTTTAGTATTGACAGGTAGTTCTGGGCTCTACGAAAGTGC
This sequence comes from Flavobacteriaceae bacterium, assembly GCA_003511845.1. Classification (GTDB taxonomy): domain Bacteria; phylum Bacteroidota; class Bacteroidia; order Flavobacteriales; family Flavobacteriaceae; genus Aureibaculum. The sequence continues at coordinate 2,032 of DOIV01000014.1, forward strand.
CATGAGTGATGGCTACCCTAGAAGAGGAGATTACGAATTCATAAAGAAAAAAGCTCAAGATGTATTTTACGACCCTAAAGTAGCCACAAAAGAAGTTGTTGATGAAGTATACGATACGTTGAATGACAGAAGTAAGTTGATAAGAACCCTATCTATTGCCAAAAGTGCTATACGTCACAATATGGCTGATGATTTGCCCAATATGAAAATGCCAACAGGCTTAATTTGGGGGAAGAACGATACCGTAACGCCTCCAGAAGTTGCTGTAGAATTCAATAAGCTACTACCAAATTCTACCTTATACTGGATAGACAAGTGTGGTCATGCTGCCATGATGGAACATCCTAAAGAATTCAACGTACTACTTGAAAAATGGCTGAAGCAAGAAAAACTTTAGTTCAGTGTTCAGTGTTCAGTGTTCAGTAAAATAAATTTTTGGCAGAAAACACATATTATCTTATTAAATTATTATGTTTTTTAAAATAGTTTCTATAATGTCAGTTCGAGTGATTTTTTATCAAAAAAATCGTATCGAGAACCAATTCAATAACTAATGTTGAAGCTTTGGGAGGCAAAATTTATCAAAAAATGCAAAACGGCTTTACAAAATTAATTCAAATTTATTCTTGTGAAAATTAAATCGGCTGAATTTATCATCAGTAATACAGACATCACCAAATGTCCTAAAGACAAAATTCCTGAATATGCTTTTATTGGCAGGTCTAATGTAGGGAAATCTTCATTGATTAATATGTTAATGAACAAGAAAAAGTTAGCCAAAACCTCAGGAACACCTGGAAAAACACAATTGATCAATCATTTCAAGATTAATAATGAATGGTTTTTAGTCGATTTACCTGGTTATGGATATGCTCAAGTTTCTAAAAGCAAAAGAAAAGTATTTCAACAGTTTATAACTGACTACTTTTTAAAACGCCAACAACTTATCTGCACTTTTTTATTGGTTGACATCCGTCATGAACCTCAAAAAGTAGATTTAGAATTTATGCAGTTCTTGGGCGAAAATCAAATTCCGTTTCTCATTGTATTCACAAAAGCTGACAAAATAAGACGCTCATTAATTAACAGAACATTACACCTTTTTGAAAAGAAAATGTTGGCCGCTGGCTGGGAAAGCATTCCGCAAACTTTTGTCACCTCAGCAACAGGCAAAAATGGAAAAGCGGATTTGTTAGACTATATAGGAAATATAAATGAAAATCTTGAAAGCTAGTGTTCAGCCCGCCTCCGCATAAAAGCTACGGACGGGTAAATGTTCAGTGTTCAGTGTTCAGTGTTCAGTGTTCAGTGTTCAGTGTTCAAAATTGTTTAATTTTGTTGTTATTTTATATCGAAACTCAATAACTTATTAACTCAATCAACTTCTAAAATGAAATCTAGCAAAGACAATCTACAAGTTATACACGAAGACAACCACATTCTCATTGTCAATAAAAGAGTAGGCGATATTGTACAAGGTGACAAAACGGGTGACACACCGCTGAGTGAAATAGCCAAACAGTATATTGCTGAAAAATACGACAAAAAAGGCAAAGTGTTTTTAGGGGTTGTTCATCGTTTAGACAGACCTACAAGTGGTATTATTATTTTTGCAAGAACAACTAAAGCATTAGAACGGCTTAATAAAATGTTACGTGATAAAGAAATTAAAAAAACCTATTGGGCTATTGTTAAAAACAAGCCAGGAAAAGAAAAAGACACCTTAATACATTATCTAAAAAAGAACGCTAAAAATAATAAATCGACCGTATTCACAAAAGAATCTGAAGGTTGTAAAAAAGCCATTTTACATTATAAAACCATCAAAACACTAGACAATTACTATTTGTTAGAAATCGATTTAGAAACAGGTAGACATCACCAAATAAGAGCTCAATTGGCAAAAATAAAATGCTCGATTAAAGGCGATTTAAAATACGGAGCCAAAAGAAGCAACCCAGATGGTGGCATTTGCTTACACGCTAGAGCTATTGAATTTACACACCCAGTTAGTAAAGAAAAAATAAAGCTAACTGCTGACACGCCTGACAGTCCTATTTGGAAGAGTTGTACAAAGTGATTTAGTGTTCAGTGTTCAGT
>DOIV01000014.1:4444-4586 GCA_003511845.1 Flavobacteriaceae bacterium
AGTGTTCAGTGTTCAGTAAAAAAAATGAAAAATCATGAATATAGCTACCTTTTTAAAGCTAACTTCTACATGAAATATATAGTGTTATTCTAAAGTAAAAACTCATAATTTATTTTGATAAATTTTAAGACCGTTGCAATAA
>DOIV01000110.1 GCA_003511845.1 Flavobacteriaceae bacterium
TTGTTGCTTTTTTTGTAGGAAAAAAAGAAGCAAAGAATTAATACTTTTTTATAAAAAAAAACAATGATTATTTGAGCATAATAAAACTATTCATTATGCTCAAATTTATTATATTTACAAACACTAACTATTTTAAAATGAAAAAAACAATTCTAACTATTTTTACCGTTTTTTTATTTGTATTTACCTCATGTAAAGTTGAACCTCAACCCATTAATTATGGGCATGACAATTGTTATAATTGTGACATGACAGTTGTAAGTAAAACTCATGCTGCACAATTTGTTACTCAAAAAGGAAAACAATATATGTTTGACGCTGCAGAATGTATGGTGTGGAAAATTAATAAAGACAATGTTGAAGATGATTTAGCATTTATTTTAGTAACAGATTATACAAACCCTGGAGAACTAGTTGATGCAAAAACAGCAACTTTTTTGATTAGTGAAAATATTCAAAGTCCAATGGGAGCCAATCTTACTGCATTTAAATTAAAAGAAAAAGCAGTTGCTACTCAAAAAGAACACGGAGGAAAACTTTTTACATGGGTAGAGCTTAAAAATAAACTAGGAAAAAGTATGCGCAAGCATTAATCAATTAGTTTTTATATCAAACAGTTTCTGTTAATAATTGAAACAATTATCATGAGAATTTTCTTTATTATATTTGTTTTTTTTAATTTTTCTGCTTATGCAACTTCCATAGAGGTTTGTGCAACTTGCCCCATAAAAACCATTAAAGAAGCTACTGCTATTGCAAAAGATGGTGATACTATATTTGTAAAAAAGGGTGTTTATTTAGAAACTAAAATAGATGTTAGTAAAGCTATTCACATAATAGGTATAGATAACCCAATTATAGATGGCGAAAATAAACAAGAAAGCATTTTTGCTGTAAAAGCGGATGATTTTAGTATTTCTGGATTTCATTTTAAAAATGTAGGAATGAGCTATACAAAAGAAATAGCTGCTGTTTTTATATCACATAGCACTAATTTTATAGTAAAAAATAATAAAATGGATAATGTTTTTTATGGTTTTATCTTACAAAGAGCCAAGTATGGTATATTGAAAAATAATATAATAATTGGTCATGCAATAGATGAAACAAGTTCAGGGAATGGTGTACATATTTGGAAGTGTAAAAATTTAAGAATAGAAGAAAATACGATTACAGGAATGAGAGATGGTATTTACCTTGAATTTGTAGATAAAAGCTCTGTGTCAAATAATACAAGTGAAGATAACATTCGATATGGTTTGCATTATATGTTTTCTAACAATTGTAAATACAACAATAATGAATTTAAACATAATGGAGCAGGTGTTGCTGTTATGTACTCTAAATTTATAAAAATGCATCACAATACTTTTCATTACAATTGGGGTACAGCATCATATGGCTTGCTCTTAAAAGAGATTAATGATGCCGATATTTATGATAATATCTTTGAACAGAATACTATAGGAATAAATATAGATGGTTGTAACCGCATCAATTATAAAAACAATCATTTTATCAGAAACGGTTGGGCTTTAAAATTTACTGGAGGCTGTTATACAAATATTTTTGAATTTAACAACTTCTTGCATAATGCTTTTGATTTGTCTTACAATAGCAAATTAAACGACAATAAATTTGAGGCCAATTATTGGAGTGAATATACTGGGTATGATATTGATAAAAACGGAATTGGAGATGTACCTTTTAGGCCTGTTAAATTATTTTCATATGTAGTAAATAAAACACCAGAAACATTGGTATTATTACGTAGTTTATTTGTAGATATTATTAATTTTTCAGAAAAAGTATCTCCTGTTTTTACACCAGATAATCTGATGGATGAGAAGCCATTGATGAAACCTATAAATCCGTTAGAGTAAGTAATACATATAAATACAATTTGTGTCTATGATAGAAATTAAAAACCTACATAAAAAATTTGGAAAACTAATCGTTTTAGATGGCTTAGATTTAACCATTAATCCAGAAGGATCTGAAGGTGGAATTTTCGCAATTCTAGGTCCAAATGGTTCTGGTAAAACCACACTGATAAAATGTTTATTAGGAATGGTTATCCCAAACAAAGGAGAAATTTCAATTGATGGCACATCAGTTTTAAAAAAATGGGAATATAGAAATAATTTAAATTATTTACCACAAATAGCAAACTTCCCTCCTAACTTAACTGTTATTGAATTGCTGAAAATGGTGAAGAATTTACGTCCTAAAGCTTCTAATGAACAAGAGTTAATTGATCTATTTAGTCTTTATCCGTTTTTAAAAAAGAAATTAGGCAACCTCTCTGGTGGTACAAAACAAAAGGTAAATTTAGTACTTACTTTTATGTTTGATAGTGAATTAATCATACTTGATGAGCCTACTACAGGCTTAGATCCTATTGCTTTGATTCATTTAAAAGAATTGATACAACAAGAGAAAGCAAAAGGAAAAACCATTTTAATAACAACACATATTATGAGTTTTGTCGATGAAATGGCTGATGAGATTGTGTTTTTATTGGATGGTAAAATATATTTTAAAGGTAGTGTTGCTCAACTCAAAGAACAAACAAATCAATCAAACTTAGAGCATGCAATTGCTAACTTAATGACGAAACAACATGCTTAAAATTCTAAAATATAGTATTTACGATTTATTACGTAGCCGCTGGAGTTATGTATATTTCATTTTCTATTTGGCACTCGGGTTTGTATTGTTATTTTTAAATAATGACATGAACAAAGCAGTAATTACTTTAATGAATATCATTATTGTTTTAACACCATTGATTGGAACTATTTTTGGAGTAATGTACTACTACAATTCTAAAGAATTCACAGAGCTTTTATTGGCTCAACCCATCAAAAGAAGCAAAATTTTCATGGGTCAATATTTAGGTATTTCATTATCTTTAACACTAAGTTTAGTACTAGGTTTAGGTATTCCGTTTTTACTTTATGGCTTATTTAGATCAGCTGCCATTTTTGATTTTAGTTTGCTAATTTTAGTTGGGTCTTTTCTTAATTTCATTTTTGTTGCCCTCGCCTATAATATTGCTTTGTCTACAGAAAATAAAATAAAAGGGTTTGGTTATGCCATTTTAATATGGTTATTTTTAGCTGTAATTTATGATGGGCTTTTTATGATTTCTTTAATGACTTTTAATGAATATCCATTAGATAAATTTTCTTTGGTGGCGACTATGTTTAATCCTATTGACTTATCAAGAATATTAATACTTTTAAAATTAGACATCTCTGCCCTTTTAGGATATACTGGAGCTGTATTTAAAGATTTTTTTGGTACAACAAAAGGAGCTTTTTTGTCTTTTTTAGTACTTTGTTTATGGGTAATTTTACCCTTGCTCAGAATAAAAATGAAATTGCGAAAAAAAGATTTTTAATACTTTTTATATGATAAATGTCATTTTTTATCATAATTCTCCCTCTTATATTTGTACTATAAAAGTGAGCCCATAAAAGGTAATTTTGATTATTACGTTAACAAAATTTTGATTTATAAAGTCATCTGACAATGTAAATTAACATCTTTTTGATTATTTTAGTTTGAAAGGCTGTATCAAAAATAGATTTTCTATTTGATACAGCTTTTTATTTATTCAAATAATAAAACCCAGAAAGGAATTCACAGACCCTTTCTAGGCATAACCAAATCAATATTTACAGCATTGATTCTCTTACTAATTTAAAATTGTATTTCGCGTACACACTAAAACTACGCCCTGGTTCATAAATTCTACTTCCGATTGTATTGTCTGTGGTATTCTTAAATGTAAAATTTAAATGACTATAATATGCTTCATCAAAAACATTTAGTGCTGCAGCTCCTATTTTTAAATTTTCAAACACCTCTATTCCAACTCTAATATCAAAAGTGGTATAGCTTGGTGTAGGCACTAACTCTTTAAACGATGCTGATAATTGATCTTGCTCAGCTACAAATTGAGCACGAATATCAAACCAATAAGAGTCTTTTTCAAATTTTAATCCTAAATGAGCATTTAACGGTGCTATTTGAGCCAAAGGTTCATCAAAAGTTTCATTAGTTGCTTTTGTATAGGCTATATCTGTTAAAAGCTCTAAATGCGGTACTATTTTATAATTAAAATACGCATCAAAACCTACTTGATTAGCATCTACATTTATGTATTGTTTTGCATGTGAAAACGGATTTTTAAATATTACTTTAAAACGATCATCATCATCTCTAACAATTGCCGAGATATAATCTTTCATTACCGAATAAAACACACTTGCCCCTACATTAAACTTTCCTTTTCTATGGAGAATAGCCACTTCAAATTGGTTGTTTTTTTCTGGATTTAAAAAAGGATTTCCCACATATTCATAAGAATCTGAACCAATTGCAAAATGATAAATATAACGTTCTATCATAGAAGCAGAACGAGTTCCTAAACCATAAGCCAATTGTATTTGTGTCCCTTTATTTCTATATTTTAAAGAAATATTTCCACTAAATGTCGTTTCAGAAGCAGCGTCAAAACCTTCCCCATAAAGGCTTGCAAAACCAGGCACAACTGTACCACCCATTATAGTTGTATCACCTTTTGGGTCTTCAATTTTAGAATTTACAAAATCTATTCTAAAGCCAGATGTCATAGCCAAATTATCAGATAGCTTGTAATTTGCTTCAGCAAATGCACCCAGCACGGATGTGGTGGCATCTTGCCATACAGCATCTACAAAAACGGGGCGATTGGCAACTGGAATATCCGTTCCGTCGGGTTTTTTCTTAATAATTCGAGTCCGTTCTCCATCTCTTTTAATAATATCTGCATCTAGACCCGTGTAAATCAAAAGCTTATCGTTTGGTGTGATTCCTATTTCAAATTTTCCTCCATAGGTATTTGAGGTTACCGGTGTTTGCGCATCCATTTTCATAAAACTGGGGCGTAAATGATTGGTCATTAAATGATCTACAAAAGAATAATAGGATTTAAACAAAACACTATTAATACTAGAGGAAACATTTTTAATTTTATAATCTAATGCCAAAGAATTACTATCATCTAGCGGCGAGTCCATAGGCAAACCAGCATGCATGATGTCTTTGCCAAATTTCTGTCTCCAATCTACTTGTAAACGTTGCTCATTTGTAGGCTTGTAAGCTGCTTTTACAGAATAGCTATTTGTTTTGAATGCGGCAGGAGTTAGAATTCCGTTTCCATCGGTGTAATCACCAAAATTTCTGTTTTCACCATTGATTGTTACATCAAATTTTTCATGTACGTATAGTAATTCGGCTCTGCCGACAAAACTATTTCCATTGCTTTCATAGCCACTTTGCAGGCTACCATGTACTCCATAATCATCGGGAGTTGGGGTTTTTGTAACCAAATTAACTATAGGTCCAAAACTTTGACCAAAACGAACACTAAAAGGGCCTTTGATTACTTCAATCTTACTCACTTCCTCTGGAATAAGATGGGCAGTAATTGGATCCATTCTGTTTGGGCAGGCATGTACAATTTTAGTTCCTCCATCAATTTTAATATTCATCTGTTCGTATTTAAAGGCTCTAAAAGAAGGTTCAGATGCGGTGGCACTTCTCTTTTGAATACTAAATCCTGAAATATCGTTAAAGAGTTCGGCAACATTTCTGGCTTGGCTCCCTCTTTTCACCTCATCTATAACAACGATGGAGTGTGAAATATCATCTAACGGATGTGATTTTATCACTATTTCATCTAAGGAAATTTTCTTTTGTGACAAACTGATGCTTGCACTAGTAACAACAGAAACCTTTTTTGTTTTGTAAGCTAAGTGGTCTAATTCTATAAAATCATTTTTTGCGGCTTCTATGCTAAACTGCCCCTTTGCATCAGTGTAAGTATAGGTGCTTTTACCGACAACTTTAATGCTTACCGCCTCTATGGGTTTATTTGTCTCTTGATCTACAACAATTCCTTTGTAGTTATTTGTTTGTGCAAATAATATATGGCTTGTAAATAAAAACAAGATACTTAGTAAAAATATTTTTTTCATTTGTGTGTTTTATGTTATTAGATACAATCATACTAAAATAATTAGCTGACTGTATGTAGTTTAACAGCATTTCAAATAATTCACTATTGTACTACCAATATGACTTAAGTCTTTGATAAATAGCAATATTGATATACTATTAATTGTAATTAAAATAAATGTTTTTTTTATCACTTTTCAGGTTTAGAAAAACTAAATGACAAGTGATTTATAAAAGCTTGGTACTATTAAAATTAAAGGATAAATACCTAAAATCAATTCCTGATTAGCTCATTTATAGATAATAAATTAACGCTAACAAAGAATGAGAAACGGGAACAATCTAAGCTATTTAATCAAATTCCAAAGAGGAATAGTTATTTTAAAAATACAATTTAAGCAGTATATTCAGGTGGTTGAAAATGAGAATAAGAAAAGTCTGAAATTACAAAGTGTTTGAAATAGTTAGGGAGTGTTAATTTCTTAAAGTAAAAGGAAATTGTTATTTTTGACAGCTCAAAATCTACCGTACTTATTGGGTAGTCATTCACGCTAAAAGGAATGGCTTTAATTGGTTTATCTTCCGTTACAGGCTGCAGTTTAATTTCTAATTTTTCTAGATAACATCGACCCTGACAGTCCAGTTCTGGTTTGTCAAGATTTTCACAT
>DOIV01000050.1 GCA_003511845.1 Flavobacteriaceae bacterium
ATACCAATTTAACTATAAAACACGTCATTAAAATTATTTAAATAATGGTGATTACTTGTAATTGATTTGATTAAATTAGGACTCATTTGATTTACAGTTTTATGTAACCATTTTTTTAAATCTTCCATATTTTCAAACTGTTTATTTTTGTATCTGTTTTTAATATACTGCCAAACTTGTTCGCAAGGATTTAGTTCTGGAGTATAAGGAGGTATTCTTAATAGAAAGATATTATCTGGAACTTTTATGTTTTTTGTGGAATGAAATCCTGCATTGTCAATTACCACAATTTTATATTCTTTAGGTTTATATTTCGAAAAATGATATAAATAAGATTCAAATATTGCTGTATCTACACCATTTATTTCCCAAACAAAACTATCTCCATTTATAGGAGAGTAGCTACCATAAAGATAAGTTGTTTTAAATTTATGTTGATAACTTACAACTGGTTTTATTCCTTTTGCAGTTAAGCACCTTCCTATGTGGGTCATTAAACCAAACCTTGATTCATCTTGAAAATACAAATTCACATCTGTATACCTATCTTTATTTAGACTTAATCTAATCTTATCTAGTGAATTAGGGAGTTTTTAAAAAAGCATTTACTGCCTTATCATCTTTTTTGTAATGAGACTTTCTCGGAGATTTGAGTTTGGTTTTAAAATGTTTAATCATATAAACTCTAAGCCAATGGTATTGAATCTCTACATTATAATTATCCATAACCCAACGTTGTGCATCCCAATAACCCAAAAAAGGATTTTTAGAATCTTTAACCTTTTTGGATAGCCCTTGATGAATTTTTGAACTGATAATCTTTGATTGTTTATTGCGAGTAGGACTTATAACAATACCAGAAATTCCTAATAAACGATACTTACTAAGCCATGCTACTATACTTTGGCGACAAACTCCCAAGTACTCAGCAACTTCTCCTTGAGTTTTAAACTTTTTACTCTTTAATAAAATCAAACATAAAATACGCTTTTCTGATTTTATATTTCTCTGCTTAGATTGTAATAACCTCAACTCTGATAAACTCTCTTTAATAACTAATTTTGATTGTAATCCCATAATCAAATATACGAATATTTAGACTATTATTATAGTTTAAATGGTATTAAATAAAAGCACTAATATCACTAAAGGTTTTCAAACTGACATAAGAAAAATATCGTCTTTGGGAATATTATCTGAAACGGAACAAATACAGGGTATTACAGAAGAATGGACTAAAGGAAGATTGGAAGCAGTATTGCATCCTTTTGATGTTGATAGAAATCTTACAATTGAACATTTTATGAAACTAATAAATGATTCAGGTGTAGAGTTGGATAACGTCAAGTATAAACAATATGAAAGCGGAGTAACTTTTATTAGCTTTACCGGTGATAGAGGTGTTTTGGATTCAATTTCTGGATACAACCATTACGAACAGTACATCCTTTACAATTAAGAGATTTACCAACAGTTAATAGAGGTGTCTCTATGAGTGGAGGCTTTACAGCTCCTACCTTTACGAAAAAATCTACAACAGTTGTTGGTGTAATTGATGGAGGTTTAGATACAACTAATCCATATATCCAAAATTATACAGATTATGAGTTCTCTGTTTCAGGAACACCAATAGATTCACTAATAGAACACGGTACACAAGTTACTGGAACTGTATTATATGGACCATTAAATCAATATTCATCTGGAAGTAAGTTACCAGAACCTCTTGTTTCTGTAAAGAATTTTGGAGTTCTTTCATCAACAACCGATTTACCTGATTTATATGATGCAATAGATGCAATAGAGAAAATAGTTCCAGCAAATAGTAATATCGATGTTTATAATTTAAGTGTTGGTCCTAGTGGACCTATATTTGATGATAGCATCAGTAGATTCACTTATTCTTGCGACAAATTAAGTTATGATTACAATAAATTATTTTGTGTTGCAGTTGGTAATGATGGTCATATTCCAGGATATGAAAGAATACAATCTCCATCAGATGCTGTGAATTGCCTTGCGATTGGAGCTTATACAACTAAAGACGGTTCTACTATTCGAGCTCCTTATAGTAGTATTGGCCCAGGTAGAGAAGGTTGTAAGATGAAACCTGATATTTCAGCATTTGGAGGATGTTCAAATCACCCTATTCATTTAATATCATCCAATCCAAATGAAAAAATATTAAGTGCTGGTACTAGTTTTGCAAGCCCAATTGCATCTTCTGTTGCTGCAAGATTAATTGGGGAATCTGAAAAAACAATAGACCCTTTAATAGCTAAAGCATTATTAGTACATTCTTCATTATCTAATGAAGGAGATGGTCATTCAAAAGAAATGGGGCACGGTACTTTATCTAATGAAATAAATGACATTGTAACTTGTGATGATAAATCATATACACTAATATATCGCGGAGAAGTTGAACAGGGTAAGTATGCAGAATTCTTAATTCCGTGGGATGATTTAATTCAGCAAGGGAAGGCTCATTTTAAATGGACTGTAGCAGTTCTAACAGAAGTAGACCAATTGAGTTCAGATGATTATACTTCATCTTCTGTAGAAGTTACCTTTTACCCAAATCGTAACAAATATATGTTTACTAACACAAATGGAACACCTATTGATGGTGGTGTTATCAAAAAAACTGAAGTCGTAGATGTTGTAATAAATTCTGATAGAGCTCAGTATTTAGTTAATAATGGTTGGACACAAAGCAACTTCCCAAAAACTGATTCTCCAAAGACTTCTTATAAAACAGAAGCTGAATTAAGAGATGACTTAAAATGGGATAGTCTCGATACGAGAGAATTTAAAAAAATGGCAAAAGGTATAAACGAACCATCATTTCATATACACGCATTAGGAAGAGGAAATAGGTCTAGTAAGAAAAAAGTGAAATTTGCTTTAATATTTAGTGTTACTACACCAAAAGCTGAAGTTGATATTTATGCTAACATATTAAGTAAATATAGTGCTTTAATACCAATACAAATGAACATTGAAACTGAAGTTAATATACAAACTAATACAGGCGAATAATAATCTAATTTAGTAATATTCCATTTCACACACATTTCACTACTCTCCTATCGTCGCTTCGTAAAAAGAGTGTTCCATTAACACTGTAGAAGAAACTTTTGAGAAATTTTTTTTCAAGAAAATATAGAAGTACTTTCGCTTTTACCAAAGCTCAAGTTACATAACGCAGAACATTATAGGACATTTATAGAGTAATTTGTGGATAGCCGCATTTCAGGCTATTTTACATAAA
>DOIV01000304.1:0-1691 GCA_003511845.1 Flavobacteriaceae bacterium
ACACATGAAAGCTACAAAACTAAAAATAATGGCAATATTCCTAACACTAAGTATAAACACTGGTTTTTCACAAAACCAAAAAAGCATCGAGGGTTTTTATAATCTTTCAAAATTTGAAATGTTTGCAAAACTATATCTATTAGATAACAATACCTTTTATTATATGGCTGCTTTTGGGTCTGTTGACCTAGAAGTCTATGGCAACTATATCATTCAGGATAACAACTTGTTTTTTCAAGCTATTGACGAACAAACGCAACCTTTTATCTTATATGCAAGAACAGACAAAGCACTAAAAGATTCCTTAGCATTTACCTATGAAAACCCCAATGAAAGCAATAGAGAGTTTATTGTTTTTGCCGCCGACAACCCATGGTTTAGAAACCCTACTGCAAAGAGTTATCATGTTGATAAAGAGTATTTTAAAATAGGCAAACAACAAATAGATACCTTAAAAGTAGGCTATCCTGCACATAGAGACAAAGCTGGTAATTTTATTAAGGTTTCCTCAAAATATACAGCTAAAATACCAAAAGGCAATAATGACTTTTTCTTTCTTTACAATCACCATTACAAAATGCGGAAACAAGTAGAAGGAATAGATATACAAATCAAAGAAAATGCTTTGGTAATAGAAGATAGAACTGTTAAACGACAAGACCTAAAAAAAATCAATAAAGAAAAAATGATGGCTTTCTTTAAATCCCAGAAAATGTTTTCGGATACTATTGAGAATAAAGGAAAAACTTACCAAAGAATAGCTATGAATACAAGTTATGAGCAACCCGTATTAAAAATAAACAAAGACGGCATCTTAGAGGTAGTGAAAATCTACACTAAAGATGGTGAAGAAAATATTTATGGTATTTATCATTATGTTGATGGGCAATTAAAAATAATACCTACTATGGAAAATGAATTCTTATTAGGTCAACGAAAGTGGTATTTTGAGAACGGACAAATAGAAGAAATAGGAAAATTTAAAAATTATCAACAAGAAGGAGAATGGAAAACCTTTTTTGAAAATGGTCAATTACAAAAAGTAATCCATTATAAAAAAGGCAATGCAGATGGTCTAAGTAAAAGATATTTTGAAAACGGACAATTAGAAGAAGAAGGTAAATTTAGTAAGGGACAAAAAGTAGGGAAATGGACTTTTTATTATAAAAACGGAAACACAAAAAAAACAGTCTTTTTTAAAGATGGTAAATGGAAAGGTGAAGTGAAAACTTATTTCCCTACAGGACAATTAGAAAGTGTTTCTTACCATAAAGATACTAAAATTACTTCTACTAAATATAATTTGACAACAGGGAAAGTGCAGCAGATAGGAGCATTTAATGCAATGGGTGAGAAAACAGGAGAATGGAAAACATTTTACGATAACGGACAGCTAAAAGAGACAGGAAACTATTCAAACGGGCAAAAAACAGGCGAATGGAAATATTATGATGAAGAAGGTAAATTGATACAATAAAAAGTTAAGAATCAAATATGAAATCATTAAAATTTACAATAATTATCAATAGTGTTTTAGTTGCACTTGCAGTCTATGTGTATTATTCCTTAGCACTTCCCTCCTTTTTAGAACATCCAAATTTTGATGGAATTATTCAAAGAGGAAAAGATGGGTCTTCAGATATTATTCCAATGTTCTCATTACTCATTGTGTTAATAGTGTTTTATGTTTA
>DOIV01000304.1:2105-3475 GCA_003511845.1 Flavobacteriaceae bacterium
TAGCTTTATTCGGAACAAATAGCTATATAGGTCATAAAAAAAATCAATTTAAAAAAGCACATATCCATTGGGCAGAAAATGTAAAAACAAAAGAATATCAATCTAAAAAAATGAATATTTATTTTACCTATACCGAAGAAACGCCGAAAGGTAAAAAAGTATTTATTGAAGAAAAAGACAATGAAATACTAATCTATTCAGAAATAAATAAGCAAAAAATAGATAGAATAATTCAGCTTCAAAAAGACCCTGATATACAGCTATATCAACACCTAAATAATATTGACAAAAACTCAGATACAAAATTTCATGACTATCAAGGTTTTTTTAATGATACAGATTTCATACAAGTGCTAGATATAGGTTTTTTCACTAACGAGTTACTAGAAAAACTGACGGGTTTAAGCTTTTCTAACTTAAAAATAACTGGATGGTATGAAATAGATATGTATTTTCTTATACCTAAAAATAATCCCTCTATTTATTATGTGATTATTTCCAACTACCGAAGAGACAAGATTCCTTTTGCACCAAATAAAGAGCATTATAAAGTTGAAAGTTGGCATTACAGCTTTGGTCTTTTAGAAAAAAATAGTACCAACATAACACAATAAACAATATGTTAAAAACAATTAAACAATTTTTCGTCATTTTAGTCCTGACACTTGTTTCGTGTTCAGACAAAACACCTGTTTCCAACTACACTCCAGTAAAAGAGATAACAGACTCTTATGATTTAGACGGCAATGAAACTTTGGTTACTAAAAACATACCAATGCTTCCTAAATCATTTATAAATACCCTTACAAATGATACGGTAAAAATCATACATAGTTTAGATAACACCAGTTTTCATTTTTACAATACTGTAGCCTTTAAAACTAAAAAAGAAGGGGTTATTGTTGGTGGATCGGGATTAAGAATACGAACAACCATTGATGGTGGTTTGCATTGGCGAGAAAATAGGTTTTCAAAATTTAGTAATGCTTTTCATTCAGTATCGTTTAACAAAGAGAATATTTTTGCTGTAGGCGAATCCTCAAATATTTATAAAAGCAGTGATTTTGGGCAGCATTGGGAAGTGCTTGATACAGATAAATTGATTAATAATTTTCTTGGTAATGAAGAAAAAGAATACCCAAAAAAATACAGCTCACGTTATTATAAAATAAAATTTTACAATAACACAGGAATAATTACAGGAGATTATAACAAAGCTGTTAAAAGCAAGCCAATTATACTAAAAACAACAGATGCTGGACAGAATTGGACAAAACTTAAAACTATTGGTATTAAAAACGATGAATCAGGTATCTCAGATTTTGTTATGCTGTCAGAAAAAATATTACTTATCGTAACATTTCAAGGCT
>DOIV01000304.1:3897-4172 GCA_003511845.1 Flavobacteriaceae bacterium
TTTATCAATGAAGAGGAAGGTTATATTGGTGGTATGTCCAGCACTTTGTTACACACTGAAAACGGAGGTGAAACTTGGCAACCAATAGATTTAGGATTAGATAAATATCTAAATGTTACCAATATTTCTTTTATAAACAATCAAAAAGCAGTAATGACCATTGCTAGTCAAAATGGAGAACTTGAAGCAGGTTTATTGTATGGAATAGATACTAAAACAAAAGCTCTAAAATCATTATTGAGTAAAAAAGACACTACAGTAGTTTTTAAAGGAGA
>DOIV01000304.1:4561-10145 GCA_003511845.1 Flavobacteriaceae bacterium
TAAACCAATAATTATGAAACGATTAATTAAAATAATTCTGATATTATCTATATTGTTAAATCTATTTTTAACCTATAAAGTTACCTTAATGGATATGGAGATAAATGATTTAAAAGGGTTTCTTTCCTCTTGTCAACAACGAGATGAATTTTCTTTAGAAGTCTTTCAAAACACATTAATTGGTAAATCAAAAGAAGAAGTGATACAAATCATTCCAAACATAGACCTTAAAAGATTTGTTAGCACACAAGATAAAGAAACACTAAGAATAGAAATCTTTAAATTTGAATTTAAAAAAGACACCTTACAATACATTTCTATTGACCCGAGGTAAAATGAATATAAAATTTAATTTTTTAGATTACTTATAGTTTTTGGTCTAGTTGCTTATGTATTGAAAGATTATTTTTTTAGCTTTTCAATAGAACAACTTCCTACAGAAAAAATACAAATTATTTCAAGGACTATTCAAGAGCACTTTTATGCACAACTGATTTTTGTAGTGTCTTTTGCAAGCATACCATTACTCTATTATATAGTAAGCTTAATTATACAACCCAAATATTTTACACAAATCATATTTATACACCTATTTATCATAGTGTTTGGTATAATAATATGGCAATTTAGACTTTGGCAACTCAACGAAAAATTAGTAGTTTTATCTGAAAATAATTTTACTACCATCTCTTTCTCATTTTTAAAATTAGAACGATATTTGTTATACGGACTTTTAATTGGAACGGCGTTTATTAGTTTATTCTTTGTAATTACAAAGTACATATACAAAAAACCTAAATAATCAACAACAAAATGCACAAGCACCTAAACATTATTTTTAAAATACTTATATTTTTTATACTATTATCTTGTAAGCAATCACCCGAAATCAAACTTCAAACAGGTGATTTACTATTTCAAGATTTAGATTGTGGACCTCTTTGCGATGCTATTGAAGAAGCTACTATAGGAAAAAATGGAGAACGTTTTTCTCATATTGCTATAGTAAGCGTTGAAAATGATGAAGTTTTTATTATTGAAGCCTATGATGGCGTAAAAAAAATACCTATTTCTGAATTTATTGAACGAGATATAAAAGCATACGGAAAATCAAACATTGTAGTAGGTAGATTAAATAAACAATATCAAAAATATATCAAAAATGCTGTTTTAGAAGCAAAAAAACGAATAGGTTTACCTTATGATGATGTCTTTAAACTAAATAATGATAAATATTATTGCTCTGAACTTATTTATGATATTTTTAAAGACCCAATAGGAACTTCTATTTTTTCAGTGAAACCAATGACCTTTAAAAACCAAAAAACAGGAAAAACAGATGATGTATGGATAAAACACTTTAAAGATCAAAATACACCTATACCAGAAGGAGCACCTGGCTCTAACCCTATTGATTATTTTCAGAGCAACAAACTAACTATTTTAGGAAAATATCACCATAAATCTTAAATATAAGACATCGTTAAATTACGAAGATTAAATAACGACTTAAAGCACTATAAATATGCTAGCTATAAAGTGGTTTTATACTAGAAGTTTTGTTTACAATTTAAGACCGTTGCAAAATTAGATAAAACACAACAAATAAATCTTTTTAGCTTCAAATTACTTCCTTATCAAAATTTTTAAGTCCTCATAAACAATAGTTTACTGCGGGTTAAAAATTTTTTGAGCGTCGTACTTTTTTACTAAAAAAGGTTTTGCAACGGTCTTAATTTGTCATTGTAAGGCTGAAATAACACCAATCTAATTTCAAAAAACGTGTAAAAATTCTAACTATTTTTTTGTTATACGATTTAAAAAAAATCAGTATAACCATAGTTATGGTTAATTTTTTTAAAGAAGTAGAACGGAAATAAATAAGAAATATTTTTTTTATTTAAAACCATTCTTAATAACTTTGTGCATATATATATTCTTATTTTAATTAATCTAAATAAGAATTGCTTTTTTTAAAGTTTATGAAGTTATTATTAATTATATTCTTAATCACCATAGTATTGCTAAGTGCAATCCGCCTTTCCTTATTAAAAGGAAAGAAACTACAATGGTTGGCAATAATTATTCCTGGGTTAATTAGTCTTGGATTCTATAATTTTTCATTACAGCAAAACAATCAAACTTTAGATTGGTTGTTGCAACAAGATAATTTAGTGTCAGCCATTGCCATTGCATTAACCTTCGAAGCTATCTTCATTATCTTTTTAACCGTAGTACAGATAAAAAGTTATTATAAGATTAAGTATCCTAATTTATGGAAATGGATTTCAGTAATTCCATCCTTTCAATTAATTATAGCCTATATTTTTTTACAGACTTACTTGTTCTTAAAAATTGATGGGCATTCATTTAGTCTTCTCGAAATGTATTTCTTTTTAGGTAGTAGTCTTACCTTAGGAATTCTAACTTTAAGCATTCAAACCATCATAAAAAAATGGGAATTCAGAGCAGAATTACAAGCATTGATTGCAATGTTTCAATTGCTAATTGCCATGTTTTTACCTTTGATTGCTAGAGGAAAAAGAGTAGGCTTTACACAAATAACTGTTGATTATTTATCTATAGGATTTGTAACATTATTAATCACATTAATATCAGTATTAGGATATTTTATCTACAAACGAAAAAACAAACAACTCACATGAACAGTATCACAAATATTTTATATTGGATTTCCACAGGTTTATTAATCCCTGTAATTGCATTATTACTTTTTGGCTTTGTAAGAGCATTGATGTTATTAGGTGGTTTTTTCGGAATGTATATTGGTAGAATAAAACATGAAAAAAAGCAACAGGGCTTAATAGCTGAATTAGAGAAAAACGATGTTGAAGATTTCAAAATAACAGGCAATAAAATGTTCAATACACATCTTCAAAGAATTACCAATGCTAAAGGTAAAGACATCATAATCGAAAAGGTATTGGCAGATTTTGAAATTGCTTCAGAAAAGGAATTAAGCAGCTCAAAATCTTTAGCCAAACTAGGACCAATGATTGGTTTAATGGGAACATTAATTCCTATGGGGCCTGCTTTAGTAGGTCTCGCTCAAGGCGATATTGCTTCTATGGCTCAAAATATGCAAGTGGCATTTTCAACCACTGTTGTAGGATTATTTGCAGGAGCAATTGGTTATGTAACTCAATTGGTAAAGCAACGTTGGTTTGTTGCTGACATTAATAATTTAGAATATATATCTAATCTTTTAAAAGAAAAAGATAATGCGTAGAGGACGGTTTTTAAAAAATAATAAAGATGATGATCCGATGTCTGGAATGGCAAATTTATTTGACTTAGCAATGGTATTTGCCGTTGCACTAATGGTGGCATTGGTAACACGCTTTAATGTTTCTGAAATGATTTCGGATGAAGACTTTACATTGGTGAAAAATCCAGGAAAACCCAATATGGAAATCATCAAAAAGAAAGGAAAGACCATAGAAAAATACAAAGGAACAAAAGGAAAATCATCAAAAGGAAAAGGAAAAAAAGTAGGTACGGCTTATGAACTTGAAAATGGGGAAATTATTTATATACCAGAGTAATTTTTAGTAATCAGTAACAGTAAAATCAGTGATCAGTTCGATTGAATTTTTCTCATTTCAATCGAAAAATTAATATCGAGAACAGTCCTTAAAAATGAACAAATGAAAAACATACTTAAATTTGCAATACCATTACTTATACTAGTAGCCTTATACTTCGGTTACAAATCACAATTCACCAACATAGGATTGATCAATTTTAGAGACTCACAAATGGCGGAAATCTCTAAGGCTAACGACAACCACTTTATAAAACCCGTTCAGGTTGATCCTAAAGAGAGTGATTTTTCAGAATTGGTTGATTTCCCAGTCATTTACCTTTCACATATTAGTATTTTAACTGCTGAACAAAAGGAAAACCTTAAAATAGCAATGGATAATGGTGCTAAGGTTCATGTGCTAATGGCTACCAGTAAAGAAAATGATTTTAGTAATATTACTGGCGATGATTTAAAATATATCAAAGAGAGTTTTAAATATGACGGCGTTGAAAACACCAAACGATGGCTGAATTATTCGCGTAAAATTTTTGATAAAAAAGAAATGTTTACCGCAGAGGTAACTCCAGTAAAAGTTTATCCTAAAGATGTGTTTTATAGAATAGGTACTGACGATTATTTTGAAGAATCAGATAAATATTGGAGCTATTACAAAGAAAAAGGGCTGTACAAAGAAGGGAAAGATACTATTGTTATAATGAGTACCAATAACGGACCACAATCGCAATTCCGCTCATACATGGACGAAATGATATTGGAATTGGAAAAACGCAATTTCAACGTAGTATGTTTGGCTGGATTTGAAAAGAAATTAGAAAATCTTAAAAAACTAAATCCTCAAATGGTGATTAGTTTTCCTCATGGAAGGCTGGCAAAAGGAGATAAGTCTGTAGATTGGTTAAAAGAGAATGATATATTGTACTTGACACCACAATTGATATATCAAACCGAAAAGGAATGGAAAGAAGACCAACAGGGTATTTCAGGTGGTATTATGGGTCAGAATATTGTTGTTCCTGAATTGGATGGAGCAATTCAACCTTATGCCATTGCTGCAAAATATATCACAGAAGATGGTTATCACACCTTTAAACCTATTCCTGGAAGAATTGAAACTTTTTCAGAAAATGCAGAACGATGGTTGTCCTTAAAAGGAAAGGAAAATGCTGAAAAAAAATTGGCAATTTATTACTATAAAGGAGCAGGAAAAAATGCCATGGTTGCTGGAGGATTAGAAGTGGGACAATCTATTTTCAGTCTATTGAACAACCTAAAAAAAGAAGGTTATAATCTAGGTGACTTAGGCACTTATGAATCTTTTATTGGTAGAATTAACACCGAAGGTCCTTTATTAGGTGATTATGCTAAGGGAACTTTTGAAAAATTTTTGGAAGAAGGAAAACCTGAATTAATTTCTACTGAAGAGTATGTTTCTTGGTGTAAAAGTGAACTAGAGCCTACGAGTTATCAAAATGTGATAAAAACTTATGGAGAGGCTCCAGGTAATTATTTAACCACCACAAAAGGAGAAGAAAAATTTTTGGCAATTCCGAGGGTTTTATTCGGTAATATTGCTTTGATTCCTGTACTACCTGCTGCGTTGGGCGAGAATGAATTTAAGTTGGCACACGGTGTGAAAAAAGCACCACCACACCCATATATCGCCTCATATTTATGGGCAAGAATGGGCTTTAAAGCTGATGTTGTCGCTCATTTTGGAGCACATGGTTCTGTAGAATTCACCCCTTGGAAACAACTGGTACTTTCATTACAAGATTGGCCAGAAGCATTGATTGCACCCGTACCACATTTGTATATTTATTCCATTGATAATATCGGTGAAGCAATGATGGCAAAAAGAAGGACTTATGCCACTATGGTTTCACACTTAACACCTCCGTATTCAGATTCTGAATTGTATGATGAATTAAAGGATATTGCTGATGTATTACATAAATACGGAGAGCTACAAGAAGGTAATTTAAAGCAAACCTATAAAAAGAAAATTCATAAAATTAT
>DOIV01000066.1 GCA_003511845.1 Flavobacteriaceae bacterium
GGGAATAAATTAACATTTCAATAAGAGTAATAAAGTGTAACAAATTTTACTTTTGTTCGTCATATAGAAAAATCAATAAACTCAACCCATTAAATTTCTATTTTATTTAAGGGGCAATATTAAATACACATAGATGAAAATAAGATTTAGTTTACTCATTGCATTCTTCATAATCACAGCATCATTTTCTCAAGAAAAAAAATGGACTTTAAAAGAATGTGTAAATCATGCTTTAGAGCATAATTTATCCGTTAAACGAGCAAGTTACACTACAGATTTAAGAAAAGAAGACATTACTTCTGCTAAAGGAAATATGTTGCCAGGCGTGTCAGCTTCTGCTTCTCAAAACTTTAGTTTCGGCTCTGGTTTTGATGCAGCAAGTAACTCTAGGGTTGCTAATGACAGACGCTCTAACAGTTTCGGTCTGAATGCTTCAATGAATTTGTTTAATGGTTTTAGTAATAAAAACAACATCAAACAGTCTAAAGTTTCTTATGAGGCCAGTCAGTTAGATTTAGAAAAAATGAAAAACGATATTTCTTTAAATATTGTGAATTCATACCTGAATGTGTTGTTCAATAAAGAAAATTTAAAAATTGCAGAAGCTCAAATTATCATTAGCAATCAGCAATTAGAACGAACCAAAGAATTGGTTGATGCAGGTGTACAACCCTACGGAAATTTATTAGAAGTAGAAGCTACCAAAGTAAATGATGAAAACTCTGTGGTAACGGCTGAAAATAATTTGGCTTTGTCTTTATTAGACTTATCTCAACTATTACAAATACCAAATCAAGATTTTGATATTGAAGAAATTTCCATAAACATTAACTCCGTAGCCTTATTGTATAATAATACAGAAGAAATTTTTTCAAAAGCTGTGGCGAATCAACCAGAGGTTAAAAGTGCGGAACTCGCTTATCAAAATTCTATTACAGGTATTAAAATTGCAAAAGCAGATTATTTACCAAGCCTATCATTAAACGCGGGAATAAATACAGTTTACAATCACCGTCAAGGCATAAAAGATTCCAAAAACTCACCCGTTTTTCAATTTCCTTTTTCAGATCAATTGGATAATAATTTAGGTGAATTTGTTGGCTTAAATTTAAGTATTCCTATCTTTAGCAGAGGTCAGGTTAAAGCCAATGTAAATAGAGCTAAAATAAATCAAGAAATATCTCAGGTAAACTTAGATGATACCAAAAGAGCATTACGAGAATCTGTTGAACGAGCTTATATTAATGCTACGGCTACATTAAAAGCATATGAAGCAGCAGAAAAATCGGTTAAAGCACAAGAACAGTCATTTACTTTTGCTCAAGAACGTTATAATTTAGGAGCCACAAATTCTTTTGATTTTGAACAAGTCCGCAATAGATTGGTCAATGCACAATCTAGCTTGGTTAGAGCTAAATACAATTATGTGTTTAGAACCAAGTTATTAGAATTCTATTACGGAATACCAATTGTAAAATGATTTAGTTTAGAATAATACTTTTATAAACATCCAATATTCAATGAATATTGGATGTTTATTTTTACCGAATATCATGTACCTTTGTTATCAAATCTTTAAGCATTGTCATTAATTTTAAACATAGAAACTACTACAAAAAACTGTTCTGTCAGTCTTGCAGATAAAGGGCAGTTATTGGCTATTAGAGAATTGAATGACGGACAATACTCACACGCAGAAAAATTACATGTTTTTATTGATGAAGCACTAAAAGAACTTAACAAGTCTATTCAAGAGTTGGATGCTATTGCCGTTAGTAAAGGTCCCGGTTCTTTTACAGGATTACGCATTGGTGTATCAACTGCAAAAGGATTGTGTTTTTCATTAGACAAACCATTAATTTCAATTTCAACCTTACATGCTTTAGCAAGCACTATTTCAGTTGAACAAAACGTCTTTATTGTCCCTTTATTAGATGCGAGACGCATGGAGGTTTACAGTGCTATTTTTGACAACACCTACAATCAACTTAGAGAAATACAAGCTGAAGTTATAGACGAACAATCTTTTAATACCATTTTAAACAAAGACAAGGTCTATTTTTTAGGTGATGGAGCTGAAAAATGTAAAACAATCATCAAGCATAAAAATGCTGTTTTTCTTGACGGGCACTTTCCTTCATCTAAACAAATGGCAAAATTATCTTATGATAAATACAAAAAAAACGACATCGAAGATGTCGCTTATTTTGAACCTTTTTATTTAAAAGATTTTTTAGTTACAAAATCTAAAAAGAACTATTTTTAAGCTTCTTTTTGAATTTCAACTGCATGTGGATAAGGTATTTCAATACCAGCTTTATCTAATGCTAATTTCACATTTTCTGTTGTATCAAAATACACATCCCAATAATGTTCTGGTTTACACCAAGGTCTTACTGCAAAATCAACAGAACTTTCTCCTAAAGCTGAAACATTAACTGTTGGTGCAGGGTCTTGTAATACATTATTTCCAGAAGTTAAAACACTCATTAAAACTTCTTTAGTTTGTTTGATGTCTGCATCATAAGACACGCCAAAAGTTAAATCAACTCTTATTTTACCATCAGCAGAATAATTTGTTATGTTGCCATTAGATAATGTTCCATTTGGAATTATTACCAATTTATTTTCAGGAGTTAAAATTTTAGTTGTAAATATTTCAATTTCTTTTACCACACCTAAAGCATCTTGTGCTTCTATTAAATCTCCTATTTTAAAAGGCTTAAAAATCATTAATAACACTCCACCTGCAAAATTTGACATCGAACCTTGTAAAGCCAAACCAATTGCTAAACCTGCTGCAGCCAAAATAGCAGCAAAAGATGTTGTTTCAACACCTAATTGACCTAAAATACTAAGAATTAATAATATTTTAAGAATCCAACCTACAAGATTTAATAAAAATTTTTGTAGGCTTACATCATAACCACTTTTAGTCATTACATTACCAGTAATTTTTAATATTTTCTTGATAATCCAAGAACCAATCATCCATATAACAATGGCTCCTAATATTTTTACTCCGTAAGTAGTTGCGTATTCTAAACCTGTTGCAGTTAGTTTTTCAATATCCATAGTTTAAGTTTTTTTAGTTAATAGTTTGTTGGGTTACAAGATACAAAAATTATATCAATGATATTATTATTTAAATTTAACATGAATCTGATCTAATGCTTTTGCAGTTTCATTTACGGGTAATTGACAAGCACCGTCAATACATACATAAATGGTGGTTTTGTCTTTACTGTATTTATATTCTAATAAAGGCATTTTACTATCAGTAATACTACCTACAATTAATTTATTGGGTATATATTCTTGATTCAATTCTTTTAGTCTTTGCTTGGCATCAGCTCCTACTATAGCAACTTCATAAAAATCGCCCAAGTAATTTGAATATAGTATTAGCCAATTGGAAGCTCTGCCTCCATATTCTGAAACTTTCACTTTTACATTGTGCAACATCTGATTGGCATTTTTGGAGTAAGTAGAATTCCCAAAATAATGCCCAAGCTTAAATAAGTTGTTTGCCATGATTGAATTGGATGAGGATATTACATCATCATCAATTTCAATTTTTCTTGCAATCAGACCTTTATCTTCATTTGAGGTAAAGAAAAACATATTGCTTTTATCATCATAAAAATGATCAAAACTATAATTGGTTAAACTTTTAGCTTTTTGTAACCATTTTTCATCTAAAGTAACTTCATATAGATTGATAAAAGCATCAATCACTGTAGCATAATCTATCATATAAGCATTGATGGTGCTTTTTTTGTTTTTAAAATTACGGTACAATCCGCCATCTTCTTTGTGTTGTACTTTTGCAATAAAATTAGCAATTTTTAGAGCTTTTTCTAAAAAGTGTTTATCATCAAATACACGATAAGAGTCAATATATCCTTTAAGCATCAAGGCATTCCATGAGGTTAATATTTTATCATCTAATCTAGGCCTGTCTTTTTTTGCTCTTTCTTTCAATAAAATACTTTTCCACGATTTAACTATAGTTTCTAGTTCTTCTACACTTAAATTATATTTCTCAGCAATGGTTTTATTTGATGCTGTTCTATGCAAATTATAAGTTTCATGCTCCCATTTAAAAGTATCATTGATATTGTAATAATCAGCAAATAGTTTAAAGTCGTCTTTAATGATTTGTTGGAGTTCTTCTTTTTTCCATACATAAAAAGCCCCTTCTTCCAATTCACCTTCGGCATTGTCACTATCCGCGTCAAGCGAAGAATAGAACGCACCATTTTCATGCATCAATTCACGTTCTACAAAAGCAGTAGTTTCATAAACCACTTGTTTGTATAAAGGGTTTTTAGTTACCAAATAGGCATTGGCATACAAACTCACCAATTGACCGTTATCATAAAGCATTTTTTCAAAATGAGGAATGTGCCATTTGGCATCAACCGAATACCGTGCAAAACCACCACCAACTTGATCGTACAATCCGCCATAAGCCATGTTTGTTAATGTGGTATTTACATAATTCAACATGTTATCATCATCTTTTTGGATGGCATAACGCAACAAAAACTGAGCATTACTTGGCATAGGAAATTTTGGAGAACCAGCACTTCCGCCTAGGTCATAATCCATATACTGTTTCCATTTTGAAACAATGGTATCTAATTCTGCTACTGAATATTCTTTATCTGCAGTATTTAATATTACCAAACCATCTTGTTGCACACCTTCGGTTAATTTAGAAGCATACTCTTCTATTTTTGCTGGATCACTCTTGTACAGATTTGATATTTTCTCTAATGCATCTATCCAATTATCTTTCGGAAAATAAGTACCTCCCCAAACAGGTCTTCCGTCTGGCAAAGCAATACAATTCAATGGCCATCCACCACGACCAGTCATCAACTGTACAGCATTCATATAGACTTGATCAACATCTGGTCTTTCTTCTCTATCAACTTTTATATTGATAAAGTTCTTATTCATGATTTTTGCCACCGTAGAATCCTCAAAACTTTCGTGTTCCATGACATGACACCAATGGCAAGCAGCATAACCTATAGAAATTAAAATCAATTTATTTTCCTTTTTAGCCAATGCCAAGGTTTCATCATTCCAAGCATGCCAATCCACAGGATTATGAGCGTGTTGTAATAAATACGGACTTGTTTCATCAATCAAAGCATTGGTATATTTATGATCAGCCATGTTTTTTTTATTTTGACTATTGCAGTTTACCAACAACAATAGGGTTATTATAAGTAGTGAGAATTTATGAAGCATTCTTATTTTTTTTCAAAGATAAGGAATAACAATATATTTAATACAAGGTATATTTCAATAAAAAAACCAACACAATTGTGTTGGTTTTTGTTTGCTATTTCACCTCTATTGATGAGATGCTGAAATGAATTCAGCATGACGAAATCTAGCCTCCAAAGTCATCAAAGCGTATGTTTTCATCAGCTAGACCAAAGTCTTCACCCATTTTCTGAACGGCATTGTTCATTAATGGAGGTCCACAGAAATATAATTCTAAATCTTCTGGAGCTTCATGTTTTGATAAATATTCATCGATTACTACTTGATGGATAAAGCCAACAAAACCATCTCCTTCTGTATCATCAACATCTTTTTTCACTTTCCAATTGTCAGCTTCAGCTGGATCAGATAATGCGATATAGAATTTAAAATTCGGAAAATCTTTTTCTAATGCTCTAAAGTAATGTATGTAAAATAATTCTGCTTTTGAACGACCGCCATACCAATAGGTTACTTTACGATTTGTTTTTAATGTTCTAAATAATTCATACAAATGCGAACGCATTGGTGCCATACCTGCTCCACCACCAACATATAACATTTCTGCTTCAGAATGATTGATAAAAAACTCTCCATAAGGTCCAGAAATAATTACTTTATCACCTGGTTTTTGATTGAAAATATATGACGATGCAATACCAGGGTTTACGTCCATCCATCCGCCTTTATCTCTATCAAACGGAGGTGTTGCAACACGAACATTTAGCATAATTTTTCTACCTTCTGCAGGATAAGAAGCCATAGAATAAGCTCTTTCAACGGTTTCAGTATTTTTCATTACCAAAGGCCATAATTTGAATTTTTCCCAGTCATCTTTGAATTTATCTGGTTCACCAGGATGATCTTCAGGGTGAGCTTCAACATCCATTTCTGAATATTTAATTTCTGTGTTTGGAATTTCAATTTGGATATAACCACCTGCTTTGTAATTCATATCTTCTGGAATCTCTACAATAAATTCCTTAATAAACGTAGCTACGTTATAGTTAGAAACAACGGTTGCTTCCCATTTTTTAATTCCGAAAATTTCTTCTGGAATTGAGATATCCATGTCTTGTTTCACCTTTACTTGACAAGCCAAACGCACACCTTCTTTCAATTCTTTTCTAGAAAAGTGAGGTATTTCTGTAGGTAAAGCTTCACCTCCACCAGAGTTTACATGACATTCACATTGAACACATGTACCTCCACCACCACAAGCTGATGGTAAGAATATTTTTTGAGCACCTAAAGTTGTCAGTAAAGAATCACCTGATGCTACTTCTATCTCTTTCTCACCATTAATCGTGATTTTTACGGGGCCTGAGGGTGCTAACTTTTGTTTTACAACCAATAATAATCCAACCAATAAAAGCGTAATCACTAAAAAAGCGATTACTGTAATGGTGATTGTACCTAATGTGCTTACTGCTAATATCATATTACTCGTTTAATGCTGTTGTATTTTCTGCTTCAGAAAGTTTTTCTATTTCCTTTACTTTGTCATCAACTTTATCCTTTTCTATTTGGATTGCTTGTTCTGTTTTATCTTCTACTACTGTCTCTTCTTCACCACCTGTTAACATTCCTCCAAAACTCATAAAACCAATTGCCATTAATCCAGTAATGATAAAGGTAATACCTAAACCTCTTAATGCTGGTGGCACGTTAGAATATCTAATTTTTTCACGGATTGCTGCAATGGCTAAAATTGCTAAGAACCACCCGATACCTGAACTTACACCATAAGTTAACGCCAAGCCTAATGTTGGAATTTCACGAGACTGCATAAATAATGAGCCTCCTAAAATAGCACAGTTTACCGCAATTAATGGCAAAAAGATACCTAGTGAATTGTATAATGAAGGTGAAAACTTCTCTACCACAATCTCTACCAATTGTACCATAGTTGCAATGGTAGCAATAAACATAATGAATGACAAGAAGCTTAAATCATAATCTGCATATTCAGGGCCTAACCAAACTAAAGCTCCTGGTTGTAAAATATATTGGTCTAATAACCAGTTTAAAGGCACTGTAATTGCCAATACAAAGATTACTGCAGCACCTAAACCAACTGCAGTGGTTACTTTTTTAGATACAGCAAGGTAAGAACACATTCCTAAGAACGTAGCAAATACCATATTGTCTATAAAGATTGATTTGAAAAATAATTCTAAATGTTCCATTTATCAGTGTTCAGTGTTCAGTGTTCAGTGTTCAGTTACAGCTTTACTCCAAATTTTATTGGATGTAATATCATGTAATTGATTAATTTCCCTACTTCTTCACTATTAGTTGTTAATTTATTAAATACTTCTTTGTTTATATATTTACAAGCCAAAGAAAACTCTAGCCATGATTGTGTCTCAGAATTTTCAGCATCACTATCTGTAAGTTTACTTACAAAATGTTTAGGATACATTCTTTTTCTATATGCTTCAGCTATATTTACTGTTACACTTCTCGATAATTTTCTTATTTGGTCAGTCAAAGAATATGTTTCCTCTTTAGGAAAATTTTTAGATACTTCAAATATTTGCATTGCCAAATCAAATGATTTTTTATATGCTAATAAATCTTGAAATTTCATTTCTATTCTTTTTTCTATTTTATTTACTGCTAACTGAATACTGACCACTGCCAACTAGCTTAATGTTCTTCTATTAATGCTTCGTTTCTACTACGTTGTATCCAAATAACTATTCCTAAAACAATTAATGCCATAGGTGCTAATAACATGAATCCGTTATTTTCATAACCAAATGCATAAACTCCTGTTTTTGCTATTGGATCACCTAACACTTTATACCCTAATAAAGTTCCTGAACCTAATAATTCTCTAAAAAACCCTACTATAATTAAGATGACTCCATAACCTAATGAATTACCTATACCGTCAAGGAAAGCTTTCCACGGACCATTTGCCAAGGCAAAGGCTTCAAAACGACCCATAATAATACAGTTGGTAATGATTAATCCTACAAAAACCGAGAGTGTTTTACTTAGTTCGTAAGCAAAAGCTTTCAAAACTAAATCAACTATAATAACCAGTGTAGCTACCACAATTAATTGTACGATAATTCTAATTTTTGAAGGAATGATGTTTCTCATTAATGAGATCACCACATTACCTATGCCTAATACAAATAATACAGCTACAGCCATTACAATTGAAGCTTTCAATTCAGCTGTAATTGCTAAAGCTGAACAGATCCCTAATACCTGAATGGTAACAGGATTATCATCCGTTAACGGATCTGTAATTAATTTTGCATCTTTCTTTGATAAAAGTCCCATAAAGTTAGTTCGTTTTTAAAGTTTTAAAATAAGGCACATACAATTTTAATTCTGTTTTTAACATTGCAGTTACTCCATCACCTGTAATGGTTGATCCTGCAATAGCATCAACTTCATTGTCTGTTTTATCCTTATTTGTAGGGTCTGCATTACCTTTAGCAACTGTAATTCCTGTAAAATTTCCGTTACTTTTTAAGTGTTCGCCAATAAAATCATCCATAAAGAAACGCTGTTTGATATTCGCTCCTAAACCAGGTGTTTCCCCCTTATGATCAAAATAGGCACCTTGAACCACCATGTCTGCATCCATAGCTACATATGCCCAAATAGCATCCCATAAACCTTTTCCTCTTATTGGAGCTATATAGAATGTTTTTCCATCTTTTTCGCCAATAAACAAAGGTAATTTTCTTTGATACGAAGCATCTTTAGCAGCTGTTTGTTCTTTTTTAATATCAATTAAATAAGCATTGGCATCTTCAGTTATTTTATCACCTTGAATAACGATTTGCTTTTTGATATATTTTGAAAATTCATCAACAACAACATCAGTACCTACAAATACGGCACTACCTTCATCATTATCATTAACACCCATGGCATATAAAATATTTTGTTGTTTTTCTATACGCTTATTTTCTTCAATATTGGGTTTTAAAGCTGATGCTGTAAACGCTAATAATGAACCTACTATCAATACCATACCGATGGCAAATAGTAGGGTATATGAATTTTTATCTGTTCTTTTTTCCATCGTTAAGCCGTTTTAACTTTTATACGTTTTAATCTTTTCTTTACATTGCCTTGTACCACATAATGATCAATGGTTGGTGCAAATACATTCATTAATAAAATAGCCAACATTACACCTTCTGGATAAGCAGGATTAAAGACTCTAATCATAATGGATAAAAATCCGATTAGAAATCCGTAAATCCATTTTCCTTTATTGGTTTGTGATGCCGTTACTGGATCAGTAGCCATATAGACTACACCAAATGCAAAGCCTCCAATTAATAAATGGTGCCAAAAAGTTGTATCCATTAAGTCAAAGAACTTACTTCCTTCACCAATCCAACCTGCATCAGCAATACCGTTAAATATCAATCCCATTGCTAAGGCACCTAAGGTTGCACTTAGCATAATCCTCCAGCTTCCTATTTTTGAAAATATTAAAAAGAGTCCGCCCAATAAGATCAATAATGTTGATGTTTCACCAACAGAACCCGGTATAAAACCATAGAACATATCCCAAACAGAATATACTACTTCTTTACCTTGTGCCAGAGTCCCTAAAAGTGTTTCACCAGAAATCACATCTAATTTCGCACCTTCTAAAATTTCATTGGTTCTTTCTACTGCACCTGTTACCCAAACCTTATCACCAGACATCCAAGTTGGATAGGCAAAGAATAAAAATGCTCTAATAGTTAATGCAGGGTTTAAAATGTTCATACCCGTACCACCAAATACTTCTTTACCAATTACGACACCAAAGATTACAGCAACAGTAAGCATCCATAAAGGAATATCGATAGGTACAATTAAAGGCACTAACATACCAGTAACTAAATAACCTTCTTCTATTTCGTGTCCTTTGATTACAGC
>DOIV01000165.1:0-148 GCA_003511845.1 Flavobacteriaceae bacterium
CCAATCAAAATTATTGGTTTGCTATATTTCCTTTAATTGCATCTGTTGGCTACGCACTTAATGTCAACATTGTAAAAAAGAAGCTATCAAATGTAAGTGCTATGGGAATTACTACGGGTAATTTTATTGTTTTAATCATCCCTTCTTT
>DOIV01000165.1:490-11936 GCA_003511845.1 Flavobacteriaceae bacterium
CTTTGGTATTCTGATTTTACAAGTACTTTTGAATTTTCTAAAACCACCGCCCCATCTCTAATCTACTTAACCATCTTAGCAATATTAGGTTCTGCATTCGCCACCTTTGTATTTAACCGATTGGTACAAATTTCTTCACCCGTGTTTTCATCATCAGTGACCTACTTAATACCAATTGTTGCTGTATTTTGGGGATTATTAGATGGTGAAAATCTAATTTCAATTCAATTTTTTGCAGGTATTATCATACTTATAGGTGTCTATTTAACAAATAGAAAATAGAATTTATCCTTTAGATTAAATAATCAGCCTCCATTATTGATTATTTACAAAAATGAAGTATATTTGCACTCATTTTTAATTAAGAGAATCTCTATATAGAGAGATTTATAAAAAACATAATATATGTACGCAATTGTAGAGATAGCAGGGCAGCAGTTTAAAGTTGCTAAAAACCAGAAGGTTTTTGTACATCGTTTACAAGACAAAGAGGGTTCAAAAATTACTTTTGATAACGTTCTTTTATTGGATGATGGCAAAATTACCATAGGTGCCCCAGCTATAGAAGGTGCAGCAGTGACTGCAAAAATTTTAAGACACCTAAAAGGTGATAAAGTAATCGTTTTTAAGAAAAAACGTAGAAAAGGTTACAAAGTAAAAAATGGTCATCGTCAATATTTATCTGAAATTCAGATTGAAGGTATTGTAGCGAGTGGTGCTAAAAAAGCTCCTGCCAAAAAAGCTGAACCTAAAAAGGAAACTCCTAAAACTAAAGTAGCTACTAAAAAAGAAGTTGCTCCAAAGAAAGCTGCAGCTAAAAAGGCTCCTGCTAAAGCAACTAAAGCTGATGATTTAAAGAAAGTTGAAGGTATTGGACCAAAAATTGCTGAAATATTTATTGCTGCTGGTATTGATACTTTTGCTAAATTAGCAAAAGCCTCTCAAAAAGATTTGAAAGCTATTTTAGAAGCTGCTGGTTCAAGATATGCATCTAAAAACCCTGGCTCATGGCCAAAGCAAGCTAAAATGGCTGCAGATGGTAAATGGGATGAGTTAAAAAAATGGCAAGACGAAGTAAAAGGCGGTATTGAATAATACAGCTTAAATAATAATATTAAAACAATTATAAAACTATAAATCATGGCACATAAAAAAGGTGTAGGTAGTTCTAAGAATGGTAGAGAATCAGAATCAAAACGTCTAGGCGTTAAAATTTTTGGTGGTCAAGGTGCCATTGCTGGTAATATCCTTATTCGTCAAAGAGGTACAAAACATCATCCAGGTGAAAATGTATATATGGGCAAAGACCATACATTACATGCGAAAGTTGATGGTATTGTGAAATTTACAAGAAAAAAAGATAATAGATCTTATGTTTCTATTATACCAATTGAAGCATAGTATACAATTCAAATATTTTTTTACAACAAGCCTTTACTGTTAATTAGTAAAGGCTTTTTTATTTTAATAAATCAATTAACTTTTTTACATTCGCTTTACAAGATATCAATCTTAAAAAATCAATTAAAATTTGAGCACTTTACAACGCTTTTTCAAAGACACCATCATTTACGGAATTGCTGCGGTATTACCAAGAGCTATCAACATATTGCTCACTAGGCTTCATACCGAAAAGTTACAATCTGATAAATTTGCTGAAAACACTTGGTATTTTGTCTTTGCTGCTTATTTTATTGCATTTTTAACTTTAGGCTTAGAAACTGCATTTTTTAGATTTTTTTCTAAAGAAAAAGAAAAGGGCAAAATTGTTTCTACATCCTTTATAACTTTATTATTTTCTACTACTGTATTTTTAAGTGTGCTCCTGTTTTTTAATCCGTTTTTTACTAGTCTACTAGGTTTTGACAATCCTATACATTTAAAAATACTGACTTTTGTTACAGCATTAGATTTATTAGTAGTTATTCCTTATGCCTATTTACGAGTAACTAACAAACCTTTAAAGTTTACTTTTTATAAGGTTACAAATATTATTATCTATGCTATTTTTAATCTTTTCTTTTTGTGGTTTGTACCTTACGCTATAGAAAATCACATAAGCTTACCAAGTATTATAACTGAAACTTATACAAACACCCCAAAGGTCGTTTACATATTCATTGCCAATTTAATTGCAAGTTTGGTCACATTTTTAATGTTACTACCTTCTATGTTTAAGTTCGGGTTTGAATTTGATAAAAAAATACTTCAAAAAATGCTGGTTTATGGTTTGCCTATTATGATAGGTAGTTTGGCTTATGTCACCAATGAAAATTTGGACAAACTATTATTGGTCGGTGAAATTGGTAAAGAACAAATGGGTATTTATGCTGCTTGTTATAAACTGGGAGTTTTTATGGTTTTATATGTTATGGCATTTCGATTAGGAGCTGAACCTTTTTTCTTTAATCATGCTGACAAAGCAAACGCAAAAGAAACTTATGCTAAAATACTAACTTGGTTCACCATCGTTGGTTCTATATTCATGCTGATTGTTGTAGCATACATCCATTTATTTGCCGGCATCTTATTAGGGAAACCTGAATATTATCAAGCTTTATCTATAGTACCAATTATTTTACTAGCAAATTTACTCTTGGGCATATACAACAACTTATCGATATGGTATAAACTGACTGACAAAACCAAATATGGCATGTATTTCTCTATTTTTGGAGCTGTACTCACTATAATTTTCAATGTTATTTTTATTCCTAAAATCGGATTTATGGCTTCGGCTTGGGCGACTTTAATCGCCTATGGAAGCATGACTCTTATTTCATATTTATACGGACAAAAACATTATAAAGTACCTTATAATATTCGTAAAGTCCTTTTATACATTTTAGTGTCTTTTGGTTTATCAATATTATCCTTTTATCAATTTGAAAAGAATTATTATATTTCAACACTATTTATTATATTATATATTTCATTTATCCTTTTTAATGAAAGAAATGAATTAAAAACTATCTTAAAAAAATGACTATAAGCATCATCAATAAATCAAAACATGATTTACCTAACTACGAAACTTCTGCTTCTGCAGGAATGGATTTAAGAGCTAATTTAGACGAAGCAATTACATTAAAACCATTAGAACGAACTATTGTTAAAACCGGACTCTTCATCGCATTACCAAATGGCTATGAAGCACAAGTAAGACCTAGAAGTGGCTTGGCAGCTAAAAAAGGTGTTACCGTATTGAATGCTCCAGGTACAATTGATGCCGATTATAGAGGTGAAATAGGTGTGATTTTAGTCAATCTTTCGAATGAAGATTTTGTTATTAATGACGGTGAAAGAATCGCTCAACTGGTAATTGCCCAATATACGCAAGCAGCTTGGCAAGAAGTTACTGTTTTAGATGAAACCAAACGAGGTGTTGGTGGCTTTGGAAGTACAGGGATTTAAATTACACTAATCAATAGACTATTAAACTTAAAAAAGCATCTTGAATAGTATTCAAAATGCTTTTTTTATTTGAGTAATCTTTTATTTTACTTCAAAAGTAATTTTTACATTTACTCTAAACTCAGCAACATCATCACCATTTACAACAACACTTTGAGATTGTACAAATGCAGATTTGATGTGTTTTATGCTTTTTCCAGCATTTTTAACTGCTTTACGAGTAGCCTCTTCCCAACTTTTGTCAGAACTAGCCAATACTTCAATAACTTTCATTACTGCCATGATATATTATGTTTTAAATTAATAATTAAATTTGATAGTTGTAAAGTTACATAAAATTGCAGAACTATCCATTTATAGCAACAACCTCTTCTATTTTATTAGGTAAAAGTTGTTTTAAGGTAGCTTCAATTCCGTTTTTAAGCGTGATTGTTGAAGATGGACAACCACTACACGCTCCTTGTAAAACCACATTAACAACCTTACTAGTAGCATCATACGATTGAAACATAATATTACCACCATCAGAAGTAACAGCAGGTTTGATATACTCATCTAAAATGGCTACAATCTCTTTAGAAATATCATCTAAGTTTTCAACTGAAACAGATTCAATTGGTTTCGTTTCACTAATAACAGGAATATAATTTTCATCAATTACAGATTTACCTTCTTCTAAATATTTTTTTAAAAAACTTCGCACTTCATTAGTAATCAAAAACCAATCTGTGTCTTCTATTCTAGTTATTGAAATAAAATTTTCAGAAATAAAAACTTCTTTTATATAAGAAAAATTAAATAAAGCTGAAGCTAATGGCACTCCTTCAGTTTGCTCTATTGATAAAATTTCAATATTTTGTGTTGTCAATAATTTATTAGTTACAAATTTCATTACACTCGGGTTTGGAGTGCTTTCAGTATAAATTTGAACAGGCATAGATTTAGTTTTATTCTTTTCATTAAAAAGTGTGCCATTTTTAATTAAATAGTCTTCAATAAGATCTTTCAAATCATCTTGTACATCAGGCCATTCAACAATGTTAAACCGTTCAATTGCAATGAAATTTGCCGTTACAAATACCTTTTTCACAAAAGGCAAATGAAATAATTGCTGAATCAATGTTGAATTATCAACTTCTTCAATATTATTATATTCAAAACTACCTTCTGTTAAGATTGAATCTGAAACAAACTTAATTATAGTAGGCGTTTTTGTGTTTTCAATAGTTATTTTTGACATGACTCTATATTTACATGCAAAAGTATGAAATTTGATTTAATGACTTATCATTTTAAACTCTTCTTTTAAAAGTTCAGTGCTTTTAAAATCATCTAAAGAAACCGAATACATATAATGCTTATCCAAATTATCTAACTTATTATTATCATCACTATCTACAACCGTTTTAAAAAATATTTTCCGCATTTCCGGAAAATACGTCCAACTACTTAACTGATGATTTTTTAAAGATATTTTCTTGAATTTTTTACCATCACTAGTGCTTAAATATAAACTCGACAAAACCAACGCTTCTTTATCTTCAGAAAAAGTATCTATTACTTGATAAAGTATCACCTCTTCTGCTTCATTATTCGCATTATATAGTTGCTCATAAGAAGTGATGTTAATTTTACTAGTAGTCAATACATTCATTTCTTCAGTTTCCATATTTTGGAAAATTAAATTTTTCAAATAATTTCCCTTGTACGAATCTCTCGAACTATACTTTAATTTACCTTTATTTTTAGCCTCTACTAGTTCGTTAATTTGAAACACAATAAAATTTGAACTGCTATCAATTTTAATTGGCAAATCAGCAACGAACACGTTTTTTTCATTTGATTGTTTATCTTCATTTGAAGGTGTTTCTTTCTGACTTTCAAAAGCATCTTCTATGCCTCTATCCTTTTCTATTTGCTTGCAAGAAGACAATAGTATCCCTAAGAATACTATTGTTATTATTTGTTTTATTAATTTACCACACATAATTCTTTGTTTTAGCTTGTTTCTTTATTGCTTTAATCATTACACTTTCTAAGCCAGCACTATCACCTTTGCTTTGTTCTGCTACAAATTTGTTTCTCTTCACATTCAATGCCCTAATCTTTTCTTGAATTTCTTTTCGTCTTTTACTTTGCTTGGTAACATAAGCTTCTAATTCAACTGGCGATTTTTCTTGTAATGCTTTTGGTAGCGTCTTTTTATCTATTTTACTATAGCTAAAACCTTCTTCTTTTTCAGCATCAACCAAATCCCATGAATTATTTTTATAAATTCTAGAACTTTTACTAACGGCTCTTTTTACTTCTACAACCTCATCCAATTCATTGGCATTACCATCTTGAACAGCTTGTAATTTCATCTTATTTCTTCCGTGACTTCCATAAAAAATATAAGTATCATTCAATTCACTATTCAACTTAATAATGATTTCATCATAAGGTGAAGCAATATGTACAATTTTCTCATTATGATCTATCGTCATATAATCACCTTTTGTCAATCTAGCTCCGTCTTGCCATTTTCCTGAAATTCCGTTTTCATAATTTCCACAAAAGATAGTGTTGATGGTTACATCTTGCTCATTAGCTTGTGTTGCGGCATCTTTATAATCAATTTTTCCTTGTGTAAAAGGCTCGTTTCCTGCAATAAAAAGGAGTTTTAAATTGTTTCTATTTTTACCCCAGTCTAATTGTTTTAATGATGTTAAGATTACTTCACCACAAAATTCATTACCTCCATTAGTTTTTAATGCAAATAGCTTTTCTGAAATTTCATCTAAATCAGAACTAAAGCCAATGACTTGTCTGATGTATCCCTCTTTAGAGGATAGGTTATCATTACCATACTCATAAAGTGCAATTTCTAAATCAGGATTTTCATTGCCACATTTTGCATAAGAAAGTTCATTTACAATTTCCCATAATTGTGCTTTAGCTTGATTGATTAAGCCATCCATAGAATTACTAGTATCTAATAGTAGGGCTACTTTTATGGTGTTTTTACCTGTAGGTTCAGACAACACCTTTTTTTCTTGATTATGAATTGGTAGATAGTCAATCTTCTTACTTTTTGTGTTGCTTTTAAAAATAACAATACTAAAAATAACTAGTGAAATTAATTTTAATGTTCTCATATCTGTTTTTATTTTTTAAATTCAATGTAAAAGTAGCTTGAACAAAAGGTATTAAAAATCAATAATGAGTCAACTATTCGTTTGAATGCGTAAACTTTCCTTTTCAATGTGTATGTGCGTCTTTTTTGAGGATAAAAAGCCTATATTTAACCATATCCTGTTTTGAAAGCTCAATTTATTATGTAGTTTTACAGTGTTAACAAAAAAAATGCATAAAAAATTACATATACTATTTCTCCTCTTTTGGATAATTTCTTTTGGGAGTTATGCTCAAACTAGAGATGAAGTAATGACGCCTAACAAAATCTATTCTGATAGAATAACTGATGAAGATGGGCGTCCGTTAAGTGGAATACAGATACGTGTACAAGGCAAAAATCTTCGTACAACTACAGACTTAGATGGTCAATTCTCTATCAATGCAAAAAATGGAGATGTGATTATCTTAAGTAAAAATGGTAAAAAAATCAGTTCTTATCGTTTAGACGGAAGTATTTATTATGAAGTTAAAGACGAGTCAAATCAAGTACAAAACTCAGAAAAAAATTATTCCTTTTCAAAAAGAAGTAAAAATACATCTGCTGCATTTCGACAAACTTTAGACTCTGCTATTTCCTTTCAGCACACCAATTCAATTAAAAGTGTTGATTTGGTTGCAAATGCATTGAACTTTGCAAACAACAAAACACAAGTTTCACAATCATATACCGTATTAGGTGACATTTATATGGATTTAAAACAGTATGATTTGGCAGTTAGTAATTATAAAATTGCAGTAAATAATTATAAAAACATCCCTTCTCAATTAAAATTAGCAAAAGCCTATCTGTCAAATAAACAATATCAAAAAAGTAAAAAATTATATAAAACAATACTTAATTACAAAAACGCAAACGCCAATCAACAGATTAGTGCTAATGAAGGCTTGGGTGATGTGTATTCAAAAATAGCTCAACCAGACAAAGCTTTACAACATTACCAAGCAGCTTTGACTTTAGCAAAAAACAATTCAAATAGACCTAAAACAAACCAAATAAAC
Source organism: Flavobacteriaceae bacterium (assembly GCA_003511845.1). Lineage (GTDB taxonomy): Bacteria > Bacteroidota > Bacteroidia > Flavobacteriales > Flavobacteriaceae > Aureibaculum. The sequence goes on from DOIV01000165.1 coordinate 8,081, forward strand.
AGTAAAATATCTACCGTTCTTGAAGCCCAAGGTCAGACTGAAAAGGCAGAAAAATATTTAATCCAATCACAAGTTTCCAAGTCAAAATCTAGCCCTCAGCAATCTGCAATAGAAAACAAACGTGCAGCCGATTTTTACAGTAGAAATAAAAATGTAGCTAAAGAGGTAAAGCTCCGTAAGAAAATTGTAAAAAATTTAGAAGATGCTGAATTAGATGAAGTAATTACTGAAGGTAATAAAGAAATACCATCAAAGCCTCAAGCAAAATTAGATTTAGGTAATGCATACTTAAAACAACGTGATTTTAAAAAAGCAATACCAATTTTAGAAGAAAGTGCCATAGAAGCAGAAAGTGTTAACGATATTCAAACACAAAAGGATGCTATACAACAATTATCAGGAGCTTATGCTTCTTTAGGTGATGATGACAAAGCCTTGAGCAACTATCAAAAATATGTGGCTTTGGTTGATAAATTATACCAACAAAAAGAAGAAGAAATTAATGCTATTGTAGATTTAAATAGAGATTTATCTGAAAAACAAAATAGGATTACTAGTTTAGAAAAAGACAGAGAGCTTTCAGAAAGCAAATATAAATTATTTGAAACTGAAGATAAATTAACTTTAGAAAATGACAGACGCCAAAAATTAATTATTTACGCTTTATTAGCAGGGTTGGTATTGTTGTTATTTTCTTTATTTTGGATGTTTAGAAGTAATAAACAACGAAAATTAGCCAACAACTTACTCGCTTTAAAATCATTGAGAACACAAATGAATCCGCATTTTATTTTCAATGCACTCAATTCTGTAAATAGTTTTATAGCACAAAATGATGAACGTACAGCTAATAGGTATTTGACCGATTTTTCTACCTTGATGCGTAGTGTATTAGAAAATTCTGAAGAAGATTTTATTTCGTTAGAAAAAGAAACGGAACTCTTAGGTTTGTATTTAAAACTAGAGCATTCGCGTTTTCAAGATAAGTTTGACTATGAGTTTAAGATTGACGATGCTATTGAACTTAATGAGTTTCAAATTCCGCCTATGTTATTACAGCCTTATGTAGAAAATGCGGTTTGGCACGGGCTCCGTTATAAAAAAGAAAAAGGATTCTTAAATGTTGAACTCCGAAAAAAAGATACTGAAACTATTGAAATTATCATTTCTGACAATGGTATTGGTAGAAAAAAATCGGCAGCTTTAAAAACCGATTATCAAAAAAAGAAAAAATCAAAAGGAATGCAAAACATCAAGCAACGTGTTGCTATTTTAAACCAGATGTATAAAGATAAAGTAGATGTTTTTATTGAAGATTTATATGATGACACTACAGGCACAAAAGTGGTATTAACCTTGAAAAAAGATTAATTCTCCTTTCTGTCATTCCTGCGAAGGCAGGACAATTAATAAAATAATTATGAACTTAAAGACCATCATCGTAGAAGACGAAAAAACGAGTAGAGAGATACTAAAGAACTATATTACCAAATATTGCCCGACAGTAGAAGTTGTTGGTGAGGCAGAGAATATTGATGATGCTTTAGTATTGATACGCAACAACAAACTTGACTTGGTGTTTTTAGATGTAGAAATGCCTTATGGTAGTGGTTTTGATTTACTAGAAAAACTGGGGTCTACAGATTTTGAAGTCGTTTTTGTAACAGCATACAATCAATATGCTATAGAAGCTTTGAACAGTCATGCTTCATATTATTTACTAAAACCAATTTCAATTGATGACCTAATTAAAGCAGTTGATTATGTAACTGAAATAAAAACTAAAGAAAATGCTTTGCAAGACTCTATCTTATTACCAAAAATAACTAGTACAGATAATAAAATTACCATACCAACGCAAGACGGATTTGAAGTTTTAGAAATGAAAAATATTATGTACTGTAAAGCTGATGACAACTATACAGAAATCTACTTATTAAATAATCAAAAAAAACTGGTCAGTAAAACCTTAAAATATTTTGAAAATATTTTAAAAGAAAACGGATTTGCTCGTATTCATAAATCCTATTTAGTAAATGTATCTTATATTGCATCTTATAAAAAAGGAAAAGGCGGAACTGTGACTTTATCAAACGGTAAAGAATTGAGTGTCTCTGCTTCTAAAAAAGCTGACTTTTTATCTTATTTCAAATGATTATCAAAAAATTAAACGGAAAAGAGCCCCAATTCGGCACAGATTGTTTTATTGCTGAAAATGCAGTGATTATTGGAGATGTTATTATGGGAAATCAATGTAGCATTTGGTATAGTGCAGTACTTCGAGGAGATGTACATTATATAAAAATGGGTAATAAGGTAAATATCCAAGACGGTGCTGTTATACATTGCACCTATCAAAAACACCCAACAACAATTGGCAACAATGTGTCTATCGGGCATAATGCCATTGTGCATGGCTGTACCATACATGATAATGTTTTAGTGGGTATGGGTAGCATTATTATGGATGATTGTATTATTGAATCTAATTCAATAATTGCAGCAGGAGCAGTGGTAACTAAAGGTACGAAAGTTGAATCTGGCACTATCTATGCTGGCACTCCTGCAAAAAAAATAAAAGACATTTCTGAAGAGCTAATTTTTGGTGAAATTGATAGAATTGCTAATAATTATGTGAAATATGCCAGCTGGTATTGCAGCACCTAGTTCATCTTAATAATTAAAAACCATGAAACAGATTTTAATCCTATTATACAGTTTTCTAATTACTAGCTGTAGTACAACTAACAGTGCACAAGATGACACAAGCACAGAAGGACTTCAATTAAAATTTTTAGATGAATATATTGTTCCTGAAAATGTAATGGTAAATAGTACTATAGTCGGAGGCTTATCTGGTATAGATTATTACAACGACACCTATTATTTAGTTTGTGATGATGCCTCTAATCCGCGTTATTATAAAGCAACCATAGACATTAGCAAAGGTGAAATAAATGGTATTACATTTAACAATGTTATTAAAATAAATGACAATACTCATTTTCTAGATTTAGAAGCTATCAGGTACAACCCTAACTCTAATGAAATAATTATCACAAGTGAAGGGAATGTCAATCGTCAAAAAGACCCTTCACTTTTTAGCGTGAATATAGAAGGTAGTATAAACTCCTATTTTGACATTCCAAAAGAAATCAGAGCAACAAGTTCTCAAAAACCAAGAAATAACGGGACTTTAGAAGGCTTATCTCTAAGTCATGATAAAAAAGGGTATTGGATAGCCATGGAATTGCCTTTAGAAGCAGATGGGCCTGAACCAAAAACAACCGAAACAAAATCTCCTGTTCGTATTACCTATATAGATCAAAAGACTAAAGAACCCACAAAACAATTCGCTTATTTATTAGATAAGATTGATAAAAACCCTTTAGGTGGTTTTGCTGTAAATGGCTTAACGGATATTTTAGAGTATAAAAACAACCACTTTTTTATCATTGAGCGTAGCTTTTCTAGCGGACTAGGAAATCAAGGAAATACCATAAAAATTTATAACGTAGATGCTTCTAAAACATCAAACACCTTGACAAATGATAATTTGATAAATAATGACTATACACCTGCAACAAAAGAATTGTTATTTGATTTTGAAAGCGTTAGAAGCTTATTAACTGATAACAGTATTGATAATATTGAAGGAATTACTTTTGGTCCAATATTGAATAACGGTAACAAAACATTACTACTTGTTACTGACAATAATTTCAACAAACACGGAAAACAACTAAATCAATTTATTTTATTAGAAATTTTAACAAAATTTTAATACTTATTTCAACTATTTTTTATATATTTACAGTCTACAAGAGAAGGTATCTCCTTATAAAGATTTATCTTT
>DOIV01000165.1:12261-15895 GCA_003511845.1 Flavobacteriaceae bacterium
TTTATCTTTTCTTACTTCGGGTTTTATATATAAGTGTTTAGCGACAAAAATTACTACTCCGAAAACTAAACAGCTAAGTTTACTTAGCTGTTTTTTTTATATTATATTTTAAACTTTCTAATCTAAAAATCTAAATACTTAACGGTTGTATTCCTGTCAAAATCTTTAATTACGCCTAACAAAGTAGTTACATCAGCATTACTATACAATTGATGAGATGGGGTTTTAGTTTTTGAATTCAATAAACCATCCTTTGTTAAAACTGCTTTTGTTTGTTTAGCAACTGACTCACCAGAATCTATTATAGAAACGTTTGATCCTATAACTTTTTTGATTTGTGGGATTAAAAACGGATAATGACTACAGCCCAACACTAAATAATCAATCCGTTTGTCTAGCATAGGTTTTAAATATTTATAAAGCAAAGTCTCTATTTCTTGACTATTTATTTTACCATTTTCAATTAAAGGGACTAAGCCTTCACCTTCTTGCTCAACAACGGTAATTCCTTCTGCAAACTTAGCTGAAGTGTTGTGAAACAACTCGCTTGTCAATGTACCTTGAGTTGCTAATATACCAATAGCATTTGTTTTGGTTTGTAATGCCGCAGGCTTAATCGCAGGCTCTATCCCTATAAAAGGCACATCATAATTCTCTCTCAAATAATCAATAGCATTTGTAGTCGCAGTATTACAAGCAACTACAATAATTTTACAACCTTTTTCTAAAATAAACTCTGTGTTTTTAACACTTAAATCAATAATTTCTTGTTTTGATTTTTGTCCGTAAGGTGCATTACGACTATCCGCCAAATAAATAGTATCCTCATTAGGTAATAAGGTAACAATTTCTTTCCATATGGAAAGTCCACCAACACCTGAATCGAAAATACCAATGGGTTGATTTGATTTCATCATCTTATTCTTTAATTATTTTTGGTTCTTTTAGAATACTTAAGGTTAACACAAATATAATATCATTTTTTTGACATAAAAAAATCCCACTACCTTAGTTTCAGTAGTGAGATTTTAAATTTTATTGTAATGTGTTTAGTATATTACTATTTAGCTAGTTCTACCTTTACATCAACCATTAAGTCTGTACCGTTATATACAATCAATCCTTTACCAGGTGTTGAATCTATAACATAGTCAAATCCTTTTGCAGCAGCTACATCTTTAATAGCTTTTTGAGCTTTTTCAGCTATTGGCTTATACAAGTCAAATTCTTTCTTTTGTAATTCTTCTTGAGCAGTTTGTCTATACAATTGCAATTTTCTTTGCAATTCTTGCATTTCAGCTCCTCTTTTTTGATTTTCAGCATCCGTTTGAGTAGGTGCTTCTTTTTCATACTTTTGAAATTTTGCCTGCATGGCAGTAGTCTGAGTTTTAAAATCAGCATCATACGTTTGTACAACTTTTTTAAGCTCTTCTTGCATTAATTTTGTTTCAGGCATAGATGCTACCAATTCATCAGTATTGATATGTGCTACTTTTGACTGTGCATTTACGGTCATCGCTCCTAAAATTAGTACACTTGTTAATAGTAGATTTTTAAATAGTTTCATTTGTTTTAGTATTAATATTAATTATTGTTATTATTCTCTTTTTTACTTTCTTTTGCTTTTTTAACTTTATTTTCTTTAGCTGCTTTTCTTTTCTCTACCTCTTCTAATCTCTTTTTACGCTTCTCATCAGCAGCCTTTCTTTGTTCTGCTCTCTTCTTAGCTTTGGCTTCATTTTGTAACCTTACTTTCTCTTTTAAAGCATCTCTTGAGGCTTGTCTTTCTTCTGCTTTGGTTTTTGCTTTTACTACAGCTTCAGCTTTGGCCTCTTTTCTTTCTTCTCTTTTCTCTACAACAGCTTTTACTTTTCTTCCTTTTACAATTTTATTTAAAACCAATTCACTTATGTCATATTTTCCATTTGAATACAGCATAATCAAATCGCTAGATTTATCAAAAACAATGTCGTATTTTTTTGCAATAGCTATTACTTGTATGGCATTATATATCTGATCTTGAACTGGCTTTACCAATTGCTTACGCAACATAAATAAATCTCCTGCAGGCCCAAAATAAGCTGCTTGTAATTTTTTTAAATCTAATTCTTTAATTTCAATATCTTCTTCACGTTCATTAATCAATTCATTGGTCAATAATGCTTTTTCATTGCTTAAATCAGTTTTTAACACTTCAACTTCTCGCCTTATGGCATCTAATTTTTGTTGCCATGTTATCACTTTAGCTTTCAATCTAGATTCTGCTTCATTATACTCAGGTACATTTTCTAAAATGTATTGCATGTCTATATAAGCTATTTTTTGTGGCTTTTGAGCCACGAGTATCGTGCTTATAAATAATGTAAGAATAAATAATGCTTTACGTATCATAGTACAATGTGTATTTAGAAAAAACCGTGCCAAAGTAAAATTATATTGCAAATGTACACATTTTGTTAGAATTGCTGACCAATGATAAAATGTGTTTGCCATCCTGATTTTTGACCTGGCAAACTTGGTATGTCATCAAAACCGTGTCCAAAGTCAATACCCAACAAACCAAATGCTGGCATAAATATTCTTAAGCCCGCACCTGCAGAACGTTTTAATTTAAAGGGCTCAAAATTATCAAATCCGTCATAAGCATTACCAGCTTCAAGAAAACCCAGTACATAAATTGAAGCAGAAGGTTTTAAGGTAATAGGATACCTTAGTTCTAATGCAACCTTATTATATATAGCACCTCCTTGTACAGAAGATAAGGTATTATTATCATAACCACGTAAACCTACTGTTTGACTACCGTCAAATCGACCTTGAGACAAACCATCACCACCTAAATGAAAACGTTCAAAAGGTGATATTCCTATTTCATTATTATATGCCCCTAAAAAGCCAAATTCGACATTCGACATTAATACCAATTCATGCTGTGGCTTACCCATTAATGCAGTATACCATTTACCTGTAAAATTAAATTTATAATATTCTAATAGTTTAAATTTCTCTTCTGAGGATATTGTTGAATAATCTTTATTACTAAATAAGGAATAAGGAGGTGTTAATTTTGCACCAATACTAAATGTTGAACCTAATGTAGGAAATACAGGGTTATGACCTGCAGAACTCCTACCTAAATTCACATTTAACGATAAGTTATTAGAAGTTCCGTTTCCGTTAGCAAATCTAAACGCACCCCCAATATTATAATTCTTTAAGGTATAACGCTGATAACTCAAAGAAGTTGATAAGGTAAAATAATCATCTGGCCATTTTAAACGTTGACTTAACCCTAAGCTAGCACCTATAATATTTAATTTTTGACTTTTATCTACTTCTCCTCTTCTTCTAGAAAAATCATAGCCAAATTGGGTAGAGCTATACACAGAAAAAGATAATGACTTTGGTTTTTTACCTCCAAACCAAGGCTCAGTAAATGACACGCTATAAGAATTTGAAAAACGACTGGCTTGTGCTCTTAACGACACACTTTGACCGTCTCCTCTTGGTACTGGTCTATACTCTTTAGCTTTAAAAATGTTTTTTATAGAAAAGTTACTAAATGACAAACCTAAAGTACCTATAAAATTACTTCCTCCTGTACCACCTTGTAGTTCTATTTGACTGCTGTCTT
>DOIV01000230.1:0-7477 GCA_003511845.1 Flavobacteriaceae bacterium
TATTCATTTTTTCGATTGTACTAAATTTATTTACAGAATAACCAAAAATTCTTTTAAACTCTTTTTTTAATATATGCTCATTAAGAGCCATTTCAATAGACAATTGCTTTGTTGTGTAACTGTCTTGCAAATTATTTTTTATTAACTGCCTAATCTTATATAATTTTTTTAAAATTTTACTCCCTTTTGTAGTTTTGACATCAACATTTTTATAATTTTCAATTTGTAATGCCAATAATTCAAATACTTTCGCTTTTAAGAATAATTTTTTAGTAATTCCTTTTAAGTTTTTTGTTTCTAGATCGTTTAAAGTTGTAAGTAATTCACCTGTAATAGGCGTAATTATGTTGTTGTCAGATATTTTTTTTAGTATAATATTATTTGTAAACCCGTGCATTAATAAAAAAGATTTAGATAATTTTATTTTAATCTCTTTAAATATTTTACCTCCAGGAATCCTACTATATCCCTGAAAAGAATCAATATCAACAAAATATGACTCTTGATTTTCATAAAAAATTTCTGTATCTGTATTATCAAGAGATATAATTTTTTCTCCTTCTATCAAAAAAGATAATTGTATATAATCAGTATCACTTCTATTATAAACAACAAGGTCTTTTTTTAATTTAAATCTACTTATAATTATGCAAATAGATTTCATCTCAAAATTAATTATAGAACCAGCACCATATTTTGGTTTAAGGTGATATTCACTAAAAGTGACTCCTTCATCAATTAAAGAGTCTTTTTTAACAGCTATTAGCTTTTCAATACTTGAATTAGTACTGAATAAATCTAACACTTCACAATTGTTGAAATCACGTCTTTTTTTTATCATTTTACGTCATTTAATTCAGTTGTTCTCTTCGTAGTTTTGTTTTATATTTATTTAGACTAATTATAAATAACAAACATACGATAAAAATATAACTTTAGAATAGTCTTGATTTAGTTAAACCTTATCAAATAATAAACGATGTTCCACAATATAAAAAATATTACTAAAGTCAAAAATGGTCAACTTACAAAATGTGAAACCTGTAATGTATATCATCTTATTTTTAACAATATTCTTTTAGAGTTTCTTCCAGATGAATTTGAAAATTTCAAACAATATATTATGCAAATTGAAATTAACCTTTGGGAAAGCAAAAAAAATAAAATCAATATGACAAGAAAAATACCTATTCCAACAATGCAAGAAAATTTAGTTCTCATGTTTGATAAACAAGAAATAGAAGAATTAAAGGTGCTTCTTTTTAGTAAATGCACAAAAGAATATGAGCTCATAAGATTAGAAGCTATTGATTATTGTTTTTTATTAAACTAAAAAAATTGAGTTAGTTTATTTGACAGCCTTTATATTTTCTGATTATAAGGGCTGTTTTTTTAACAAAAAACTATCAACTATTAAACCATTAAAAATGAAAAAAATTACACTACTATTATTAACAATACTATCAGTTGTCTCAATGTATGGGCAAACGGGTAGTATAAAGGGGGAAATTGCTACTAATGAAAAAGAACCAATACCTGGAGTAAATGTTAAGATTTTAAACACAACAAAAGGTACTACTACTGATAACTCTGGTGAATATGAAATCAAAAATATAAAGGCAGGTACATATGTACTTAAAGTATCTTCTGTTGGGTATACACCACAAGAAATTACAATTGATGTAAAGGATAGCCAGATTACAAATGTTTCCAATATTGTTATGCATGAAAAAGCAGAACAATTAAAAGAGATAGTCTTAGAGGGAGAAAATGATAAATCATTTGTTGCCAAAACCCCTTCTACCAGTCTTAGATTAAAATCATCTCTTATAAAAACGCCACAAAACATTCAGGTGATTACTAGCGAAGTAATCAAATCACAACAAGCCATTAATATGATGGAGAGTGTTACCCGTAATGTCAGTGGTGCACAAATGATTGAGCATTGGGGTCATTTTGCACGTATAAATATGAGAGGGTTTAATCTTCCTGCCTTTAGGAACGGAATGAATGTTCAAATGCCTTGGGGTCCTTTAGCAGAAGACATGTCTATGGTAGAACGTATTGAATTTGTAAAAGGTCCTGCAGGGTTTATGATGTCAGCAGGAGAGCCAGGAGGCTTTTACAATGTAGTGACCAAAAAACCAACAGAAAATAAAATAATAGAAGCAACATTTACCGCAGGTAGTTTTAATTTGTTCAGGGGCACTATAGATATGGGTGGAGCTTTGACTTCCGACAAAAAATTTATGGCACGTTTAAATGCAATGGTATCTAAACAAGAAGCACATCGTAAATTTGAAGAATCGAGTAGACTATCAATTGTTCCCTCTTTTAAATATGCTTTTACCGATAAAACCTCTATTACCACTGAATTCACCTACCAACAAGCAAATACACCTATTGGTAGGGCTTATGTATTTGGTCTTGCTTCGCACGATTATGGCAGCTTATCAAGAGATTTTGCAACTTTGGGAGATGACTTCCCCAATACCGATATTGAAGAAATTAGCCTATTTACTAATTTCACCCACAGCTTCAATGACAACTGGGCTATAGAAGCACAGCACTCCTATACTAGATATGACCAAGAAGGTTATTCGCATTGGGCTTGGACACTTGAAGATAATGGCGACCTTGGTCGTCGTGTTAATGCTTGGGATGCTCTGAACCTAACGCAATTGGCTCAATTGTATGTTACCGGAAAATTTAATACAGCAGGTATCAGTCATAATATTCTTGCAGGATTGGATTATACCGACAAACAGTATTGGGCAGATTGGTATCAATCGGAATTTATCGATACCACAAGCCCTTTCAATATTTTTAATCCTGTATATGGAAATTCGGTAATACCAACTATAGATAGAACAGAAAATATTAGAGTTAGAGGTGCAGGAGCTTATCAAGGTATTGTTTCCAGAGGATACTATATACAAAATGAAATAGGTTTTCTTAATGATAAGATACGATTAACATTGGCAGGAAGATATACCAATGCAGATGTTTTTGCCTATGGTAATACAACTGAAGCTTCAAAATTTACACCAAGAGCAGGATTGAGTGTTGATATACTCCCCACTTTTACGGTTTATGGTTTATATGACCAGTCATTTATCCCAAAATTTGGAGCAAGTGTAACAGGTGAAAAATTTGACCCTGAAGAAGCCACAGATATAGAAGGAGGTTTAAAAAAGACTTGGTTTGATGGTAAGTTGAGTACCAATCTAACAGTGTATCAAATTACAAAAGAAAATATAGTGGTGGGAGACCCAAATAATCCCAACTTTTCAATTCAATTGGGAGAAGTACAATCTAAAGGAATTGAGTTTGACATGCAAGGGCAAATAACTCCTGAACTAAATATTATTCTAAACTATGCCAACACCAATGTTGAAATTACCGAAGATACAGATCCTGCAAAAATAGGAACTAAAATTGCAGGTCATGCAGAACACATTACCAACGGATGGTTAAATTATAATTTTAAGGAGTCTTCTGCAATAAAAGGATTTGGTCTATCATTGGGATACCAATATCAAGTAAATCGCTCTTCTTGGAACTGGAGAGCAGATAATGAATCTGCATTACCTGATTATTTTAGACTTGATGCAGGTTTGTCATGGAGAAACGAGAAATTGGATATACGTTTAAACGTAAATAATTTATTGGATGAATATTTATATTCTGGGTCAGCCTATAGTAGCTTTGTTTATTGGCAATCAGAACCAGGCATTCATGGAAGATTAACGGTTGCCTATACATTCTAGCATCAAGTAAAACATTGAATTAGTTTATTTGACAGCCTTTATAGTTTCTAATTATAAGGGCTGTTTATATAAAAATCATAATTATTAATTATCAAAACTTTTTAAAATGAAAAAATCAATTTTAGCACTAGTCTTTATACTGTTTGCAACTACACAAAGCTTTGCTCATTATTTATGGATAGAAACAAATCTAGAAGGAAAAATAGGGCAAGAACAAGAAATTCGTGTATATTTTGGTGAATACACACATGGTGTTATAGAAAAAGTAAATGGAGAGTCTTTTCCAAAGGTGAAAGATTTTACGCTTTGGGTCATTGATGCTTCAGGAAAGAAAACAGAACTAAAAGTTACGGCTGCTGAAGATTATTATTTGGCTAAATTTACACCAACAACCAATGGTGCCTACACCGTAACCTTAAACAATAACAATATTCAGGTCTTTGATTTTACCAAATATGATTTCGGAATTTTCAAAACACATTACCACTCCATAGCAAAAATTCAAGTTGGCGACAAATTACAGAACACAATTACCTCAAATAAAACAGGTATAACTCTAAAAGATGTTTCTGTATCAAAAAAGGAAAAAAAACTTCAAGTGCTTTATAAAAACAAGCCTTTACCAAAAAATGAAGTAAAAATTTTTGTAACAGATCAATGGTCAAAAACATTGAAAACTGATGAAAATGGTTTTGTTTCCTTCAAATTACCTTGGCAGGCAAAATACCTTGTTGAAGTCACAAAAAAAGAAGAAGTACCTGGGGTCTTTAGAGATGAAAAATATGATTTCATCTGGCATTGTGCTACCTATTGTATTGAATAAATCAAACTAAAAACACTTGAAACCTGTATGGCTTACAAAAGTCATACAGGTTTTAACATTTAAAAAAGCCAATGATTATAATAGCATCTTTTATTATGTTTTGTGGCTTTTACGCTCTATATAACACTTCAAAAAGAGCGAAACTTAATGATTATATATTTGATAAATGGATTCAGAGTCATCAAAAAAAATCAAAACCTATTGGTTTACTATTACTTATTAGTGCTTTTATAATATTAATACAATATTATGGAATTGCAGTAGGTATTTTTAGCGGATTTATAATTTTAATGACAATAAGTGGTTTGGTAATTATTTTAACACCTTTACTTTGCAAAAAAAAATAGTATGCCAGCAAATCCAAAATATTTAACCAAATCTAAATGGCAACGCTTTGGCAAAATATCTGCAGGAATTTTAGGAGGCTACCTCGTATCAATGTCACTTCACTTGGCATTGGCAACTTGGTTTAATCATATAAATGTAATAGTTACCCTTTCTTTTAGTGGTTTTATTCTTTGGGCTGTTTTATTAATTCTTGCTTTTTTAGCTAAAAGCGGATGGAAAATATGGGCAATCTATCTTTTACTTACATTACTTTTTTCTGGAATAATTTATCTTGGTAAAATGTATATTCCTGTAACACAATAAGCATGGAAAAAAGGGCTTACAATATACTTTTTCATACACATACGGTTAGTGGTATCGTTATAAGTGTGGCTTTATATATTATCTTTTTTGCTGGATCGTTTTCATTTTTTAGGAATGATATCATCAATTGGGAAAGAAATGAATATGCACCATCATCACAAGGGATTCAACTAGATATTGACACTATGTTGGATTCCTTAAAAAATAATTATACTCTTTATGGCAATGATATAAGAATAAAAGACTTCAACCCTCAACAAAGAGTTTCTATTTTATTATCGGGATCAAAAGACTCTCTAGCTTCTGATGAAGCTAGAGTTCCACATTTTTTATATCAAAACTTAAAAACCTATAAAACTGCTGATTATACAGGTTCTTATACTCTGGGTGAATTTTTATATCGCTTACATTTTTTAGATCAAATCCCTCTGATTGGAAGGTATTTATCAGGGTTTACGGCTTTCTTTTTCCTATTTGCAATCCTAACTGGCGTATTAGTGCATTGGAAAAAAATAATTTCAAATTTTTATGTGTTCAGACCCTGGGCAAAATTAAAATCAATGTGGTCTGATGCACATACCGCTCTAGGAATGATAGGCTTACCTTTTCAGTTTATGTATGCCGTAACTGGAGCTTATTTTATGATTAAAATAGTATTATTAGTACCTACAGTAGTAGTAATTTACAATAGTGACCAAAAACAATTACTGCAAGACATAGTGCCCGAATCAACATTTTTATTTGAAAATAAAACCTTGAATAAGGCGTTTAGCATCAACCATTTTCTAGATAAGGCAGATACCTTTTGGAGTGATTTTGACATCAATACCATTCAAATATATAATTACGGAGATACTAATATGCATATTGCATTTAAAGGAGAAGCCGATTCAAAAAGAAAATTTGGTAGTGATGGCAATGTGATATATAAAGTCTCTACAGAAAAAATTATTTCAAAAAAAAACCCGATAAAAGAAGTAACTTATTTTGACATTACAAAAGATATCATGGATAAGTTACATTTCGCAAACTATGGTGGTTATACGTTAAAAATAATCAGTTTTATTTTAGCTCTTGTTACCTGTTTTGTAATTATTTCAGGAGTTCAAATATGGCTTACAGCTAGAGAAAAGAAAAATATCCCTATAAAGCAAAAACTGTACAATAGAAAAGTAGGCCATATTTATATGGCAATTTGTCTAACTATGTATCCCGTTACAGCTCTGTCATTTATCGTGACAAAACTATTGCCCACAAGTTTTAATTCAATACGAAAAACAATTTTGTATAGTGTCTTTTTTAGTGTATGGTTACTACTAATAGTGTTTTATCGTTTTAAACGAGATAATTATTTTACCAATAAATACAATTTGCTATCAGGAGCAGTATTAGGATTACTTATTCCTCTTGTTAATGGATTATCAACAGGTAATTGGCTTTGGAAAAGTTTTCAAAACCAACAATATAGTATCTTCTTTATTGATTTTTTTTGGACAATACTAAGTCTTATATCGATAGTAATTGTATTCAAATTAAAACGCCCTGTTCCCAAAATAACACATAAAGAACTACTCGAAGAAAAGCGAGTGTATAACAAACTAATAAACGACACTAAAGCAGCAAAATCAAATGGTATTACATCATCAACACTAGTAAAAAAGATAAACGATATGAAAGTAAAAATTTCAATTTTATGGATAATTATAGTTATAGGCTTTATAATACACCATATTTATGGATTATTTGGCGTGTATTACAACGAAAGCTTAATGATGGAAGAAGCAACAGGAGCAGTTCCGACAGTACATCATATTTATAGAATTATATTTGAGGGTTTGGCTTTTTTCTTTGGAATATTAACCCTTGAAATTTCTAAAAAATGGTTTAAATGGACTTCATTTATCTGGGCAATATTATTAGGATTATTCAATATATATCATTTTGTAGAGGCAATTACACATGAGGGCTCCAATATTTCTGAAATATTTATTTTAGCATTAATGGTAATGACGAGTGTTTTCTTAATTCTAAATATTAAAATATGGAAAAACCTGAAGGAATAAAAAATAATTCAAATCAAAAAAAGTGGTACAATAATAAATTATTGTCCAACCTATTACTGATTGTATTCTTTCCAGTAGGTATTTATGCAATTTGGAAATCAAACGCAATAGCCAAGTGGTGGAAAATAACCGCTACTGGTATAGTTGTTCTTGTTGTTGGTATAAGTTTT
>DOIV01000230.1:7817-7972 GCA_003511845.1 Flavobacteriaceae bacterium
TCCGCAGAATACAGAGAACCTACATATAACCCAGCTATTCAAAGCAATTTAGGCTTGAAACAACATCAGCTTGTTATAAAGAACTGTCAGGTCAATTATTGGATAAAGAATAGTAATAAAGAGAAATGGATTATATTCCTTCATGGAGCAGGGGC
>DOIV01000224.1 GCA_003511845.1 Flavobacteriaceae bacterium
TGATTGCTAAACGTTAAAAACGTATAACAATCAAGCTTTTAGAATATGGTAGCGGGGACAGGACTTGAACCTATGACCTTTGGGTTATGAGCCCGACGAGCTACCTACTGCTCTACCTCGCGATTTGGACGGCAAAGATACCTATATATTTTGAAATGGCAAGCTTTTAATACAGAATATTTTAGAAGTAAATTTAAACCTTAACCCAACTTGAAAATAAAATATCATAAATGATTGACAATCAAAGCATAGCATTTTTATTTTTTACAAATTGGTCACTACATTTGTTTTTCTAACAAAAGGTCTTGCTTTAAAATTTAAGGCATCAAATATTTTTTTCTGTTCTGTATTTGGTCTTGTACAAAGCTTGATGAATAATTTTTCGTTTTTATTATTATTTACTGAAACAATAGATGATTGCATACTTCTCATTTTTTTAACAATAGTTGACCAACTGTAATTTACATTGTTTTCTTTTAGGTTTTTACGTATGTAATTTACCACTTGGTAAGCAATTACACCTAACCATATATGTGATTCAATGTATTTGTCTTTTTGATGGTAGATAGGTCTTATGTCTAAGTCTGTTTTTAGGCATCTAAACACCGATTCTACATCTCTGGTCATATTGTATGCGTCCCATATTTTATCTTCTTCTATTGCATTTTTAGTATATCTTAAAAAATATATTCCTTTAGGTTTTTCTCTTTCTTTTTTTCTCTCCCAGTTGATGTCTGTAACAATGCCTTTTTCTATATCTTCTGTATATTCAATATCATACAGCCAACCTACTCTTGAAAGCTTAGCCTTTATTGCTCCTACTTTTTCGTGTATTTTTTCAATCTTTTTTAGCGTTCTTTTTTTAGACAATCGGTCTTTAATTTCTTGTAATTGAGCCTCTAATCTTTTAGTTAATTTAGCATCCATTGATACTTCTTTTATTTCTTTCTGATCACTTTTTACCTTTAAAAAATAATCGTCTTTTCCTTTTACGTCAACTTTTATAAGTTCAATTTTATTGCCTCTATTATCCGTTATTTCAGTAGCGGTTTCTGATAGTTGGCTATAGCTTTTTGGTATGGTTCTGCTTACACATACATAATCATAATTTGGTTTTATAAGTGCTAAGTTTTCTTCCGTAGCAATACCTGCATCCATTACTATTAGTGGTTTTTTATCGTTATCATCAAAAGATAATTGCTCTTTTAATGCGTCAATTAAATCTTTAAAAGTTCCAGGTTCACTTATGTTTCCGTTATAAAACTCAATGTGCCGTACAAAACCCAATCCATCAATAGAAAGAGCCAAACCAATTAGCCTTCTATCGTTTCTTTTTTGCTTTGAACGTCCAAAGGCTGCTTTTTCACTTGCTTTCATTTGGCCTTCAAAATACATATTAGTAAGATCGTAAATAACGATTTTATTTCTTCCCGAAAACAAATTATTGATATTGTTATAAATCAAACTATCTAGCTTGATTCTTTGCTGATACATCTTGGTAGATGTTTGATAAAGCTTGTATCTTGTCATAGTATCTGTGTTACCATAAAGCTCGAATGCTCCAGAGTTTTCGTTCAACCATCTTTCTGTTTCTAATTCGCTTGAAGGATGCAGTAATTTAGCGGTGAGTAACAATTGAGCTGTTTCAACTTGCTGTTTGTTTAGTCCTATTTCTGTTAAAGCTAAAGGGATGTTTAATTTATCAAAAGCCTGTTTTACAAGCCATTCTCCTCCAATTTCTTTACTCTCAAGTTGTTCTATAGTATCAAGATCTATGTTCTGATAGTTATTTTTAATTTCCTTAGAAACACTTTTACCTTTCTTTGATGGAAATATTTTGTCTTTAATTATTTTTTTTGCAAAAGATTGAGCCAAGTCTTCTATTGTTTGAGAATCAATAGGAAATAATGAATTTTGGTTTCCCAAAACAATCTCTTCTATCCTGTTTGCCAATGCTTTATGTTCAGGTTGTGTAATGGTTTCTAACTTTCCGAGATTTAAAACAACGGTTTGCCTAACTTTATCTCCTATTCTGTGAGAACTAGTTAACCTATAGTAAGTATATACTTTTTTCTTCTTTGCGTCTTTTTTTTGTACTGATCTTATAAACATTCTGCAAATATAAACATTATTTATTTAACATAATACTTTTTGGGTCAACACATTTGACACACAAAAACACAAACTGCTAATTTTCAATGTATTAGATAAAAATATTTTTTTAATTATTTTTGACGATTTTATAACCAATTGATTATCAAGCACCAATAATTAAATAACCTTTTAATGTAATTTGTTGGATTTTCAAGTTGGGTTAATATCAATAATAATAAAATTTTATTATTTTCACTAGAGAAATTTTTATTTATTCTTGGCATAACTATTCCTTACGACATTAAAGATTTAAAAAAAAAAAAAAAGATAAAAATAATATTATTTAATATTTTTTTTTTTTAAAAAAATAATAAAAAAAAAAAACAAAAAAAAAAAAAAAACACAAAAATATAAAAAA
>DOIV01000169.1 GCA_003511845.1 Flavobacteriaceae bacterium
CCAAAATCTGGATGCATAATACTATCTAACGGATTATCAGGAATAGCAATAAGTAACTCTGATCCAACACCATAAGTATTACCTAGAAAAAAAATACTGTGTGCGTTAAAAAAATCAAATATGAAGACAATAGGTAAAGATAAAAGTAATACCCACATTGGAGCTGGTATTATTTGAATGAATTTATATTTAAACTTTTTATAAAAAATAAGTACTAAAAGACCTACTAATGCAATTAAAAACACAAAAGGATTGGCTTCTGGTAGTTTGTAAATAATATCGCGTAGTGTACCAATTATTGTAGTAGCATCAGAAGTTGTGCCTAAAGCAAAGTGTGCTTGTTTAGCAAAAATAATGACACCAATAGCTGCTAAAATACCATGTAATACAGAAGATGGTAATAATTTTGCAAAACGCCCCATTTTAAGCAACCCAAAAACAACTTGAATTGCACCAGATACTACAATAGCTGCTAAAACATAATTAATATTATTTTCTAAAACTAAAAGACCACCTAAAATTGCAGCAATTAAGCTTGCACCAGGGCCATTAATTGCTAAATGTCCTCCTCTAAAAAATGTGGTAACAACACCTCCAATGATAGCAGAAAGTATACCAGACATTGGTGACACACCAGATGCAACTGCAATACCCAATGCTAAAGGCAAGGCTACTAAAGATACACTAAGTGCAGCAGAAAGATCACTTCGCCAATTTTCTTTTAGCCCCTTAATTCCGTTAGAAGGGATTTTGTTGTTAGAATTCATACTTTAAAAAAGGTCAATGGTTAGTTTAAACAAATATTTTTATATTTGCTAAGTTTGAAAGATACTCTTTTTTAAGAGAACTCAAAATAATCTTTAGCCGTAAAAATAATCGCTATAATTATTATTTTTTAGTATTTTAACACAAAAATTGACCAAATGTTAGCATTAGCAGGTATCATCATATTTGGAATTTTAGCCCAATGGGTAGCTTGGAAATTTAAAATCCCTGCAATTTTGCCATTAATATTGATTGGATTATTAGTTGGCCCTATTGCTGCTGAATTTTTATCAGAAGATGGCAGCAAATGGATAGAACCTATTTGGAATGGAAAAAAAGGATTATTTCCTGGAGATGGTTTATTTCATTTTGTATCATTATCAATTAGTATCATATTATTTGAAGGAGGCCTGACTCTTAAACGAAGTGAATTAAAAAATGTAGGCCCAGTTATCACTAAATTAATTACTGTTGGAGCTGCAGTTACTTTTTTTATGGCAGGTATATCTGTGCATTATATCTTTGATTTAAGTTGGCAAATTTCATTTTTATTTTCAGGCTTAATTATTGTGACTGGACCAACTGTAATTTCTCCGATTCTAAGAAATATTCCGTTGAAAAAAGATGTTTCTACAGTCTTAAAATGGGAAGGTATTTTAATTGACCCTATTGGAGCTTTAGTAGCGGTTTTGGTTTTTGAATTTATCAGTATAGGTGGTGATGGCAATTTTACAAAAACGGCTTTGATGGAGTTTGGTAAAGTTATCCTTTTTGGAACAACATTTGGCTTTACTTTTGCTCATGCACTAGCTTTTGCAGTCAACAAAAAATTTATACCTCATTATTTACTAAATGTAGTCTCTCTATCAGCAGTTTTATTAGTCTATGTTGAATCGGAAATTTTTGCACATGAATCAGGTTTATTAGCTGTTGTAGTTATGGGAATGGTATTAGGAAATTCTAAACTAGACAATATAAAAGAATTATTATATTTTAAAGAATCGTTAAGTGTACTACTAATATCAATTCTTTTTATTTTGCTTTCTGCTAATATTAATATGGAAGAATTGTATTTAATTTATAATTGGAATACACTTATATTGTTTTTAATTGTAGTTTTTATAATTAGACCTATTGCAGTATTTATAAGTACCTATAAATCTAACTTAAAGTTTAATGAAAAACTATTTATAAGTTGGGTAGGTCCAAGAGGAATAGTAGCCGCTGGTATTGCTTCTTTATTTGGATTGAAATTAGTAAAAGAAGGTGTTGCAGGAGCAGAATACATTACACCTTTGGTTTTTATGATTGTACTCGGTACGGTTTTATTAAATGCTACAACAGCATTGTTTTTTTCAAAAATAGCAGGTGTTTACTTAAAAAAATCTAAAGGAATTTTAATAATTGGTGCTTCTGAAGTATCACGTTTAATTGGTGAATATTTGACAACTAATAATAGGCATGTGGTTTTGATAGATAGTAATAAAACCAATATTGAAAAAGCCAAGGCTATGGGTATAGAAGCGTTGAATGTAGATGTGTATTCTCATTCTTTGGAGGAGGATGTAGAGTTGAATGATATAGGTTATGTTATGGCGTTGACTGGAAGTTCTGATGTTAATAAATATGCTATCGAAAAATTTAAAGATCAATTTGGCGAAAACGGAGCATTTCGATTGGTCACCTCTGAAGAAATAAAAGATATAGAGAATAACCCAAAAGAAGGTTTGTTTTCTCATACTGATAATTTCGGGTTGTTAACCAAAGTAGCAACAGATTATCCTTTAATCCATGAACTAAAAATTCATGATAAAGAACATTATGATAAGCTTATAGAAATTACAAATACAAGTTTAGATAATATTCCTTTATTTATAAAAGATTATAATGACGAATTGGAAATTATTTCATCCTATAATAAAGATAAAGATATAATTAAACAAGGCTGTAAATTAGTTTATTTGGGAAAACAGATTACAGAATAGTTATATATACATAATTATAGTAAATTTGTAACCTAACCTAAAAACTATTATTATGGGAATATTCGGATTTTTTAAAAATATATTTGGCGGAGCCAAAAATGTAGCCAATTCAGTTGTAGCCAAAACAGTTGATTTAGCAGAAGACGCAGTTGATTTAGCAAAAGATGCAGGAGAAGTTATTGCTGATAAAGCAGCTGATGCTTATGAAGGTGCAAAAGATATTGCAGGTAATGTAGCAGATA
>DOIV01000065.1 GCA_003511845.1 Flavobacteriaceae bacterium
TAAAAAATTATCGGATTAAAATAATTAATATCAAAACCATTGTTTTTGTCCTTTTTTGTGATGGTTGCTTCAAATAAACTTAGATTGAATTTTTTAGTAACATTCCAGCTTAAATGATGTAATGCCACAAATTTTCTAGCACTTACCCCGTTAAGATTAACCTCAGGTCTAACATCTTCTAACCACATCCATAAATTGGTGTATTTAATCTTCCAAAAGTTAGTCGTTATTTTTAAATGAGGATAAGAAGTAGCAACATCAGACAGCATCATAGAACGATAACCATCACCAATAAAGTTTTTACCATGTCCGAATTGAAAATTAAAAAACTTACTAGGTGTATATGATAAATATGCTTCAGCAACAGGATAATCAAAACTATTGGTTTTAAAAAATTTCGCTTTTCCACGTCCAGGTACCAAACCATCACCTCCTTCTCCTCCTGC
Source organism: Flavobacteriaceae bacterium (assembly GCA_003511845.1). Taxonomy (GTDB): domain Bacteria; phylum Bacteroidota; class Bacteroidia; order Flavobacteriales; family Flavobacteriaceae; genus Aureibaculum. The sequence continues at coordinate 447 of DOIV01000065.1, forward strand.
TGGTCGATTGTTTCTAATAAAATTATTTATATATTCTGCAAAACGACCTTGGCTTTCATAAATAGATGCTGAAAAGTTGAATTTTTTACCCAAACCACCTTGTATTTGAATAGCTCTAGTGTTATTGTAGGTGTATTTTATATCAGAATTGTCTTTACCAAGTTGTAAATCAAAAACTGGATTGACGGTAAACCAATAATCATCTTTTTGCACTTTAAAAAAATGCTCATTCCATAGTTTTTTACCTGATTTAGAAGACTTGTTTTTAAATAAAGGTAATTTTTGAGCATCTAGATCGACATGTTTTGAAGCTTCGCTAAATAGAAAAGGTTTAAAACCAGTATGCGTATTCTCATTTTGATCAAAATAAAAACTCAAGTCGTCATAAATTTGATGTGTAAACGGAATGTTTAATTCACTTTGATGTTCGGGGGAATGATTACTAACTACTGCTTTTTGAATGTCTTTTTGTTCTGTTTTAGTAATTCTAGGTGGTGAAGTCGGAGTGCTAATTACACTATTTTCTTCTGTGTTTTCTTTTTGAATAGTTTTAGGAATAGTTTGTGAGCCTAAAGGGATAGAGATTGGTAAACCAAATCTCATTTCTATAGGTCTGCCATTATAAGTCGCAGGTTTAGCTTTTGGTAATTGAGCAAAAACTCTTTTGGCTTCTGTTTCTAATTCTTTATAAGCAGCACGTACATATAAAATTTCAAAATCACCAGTTTTGGTAACTACAAAAACAATATGCATTGACCCTTTATAGCCTTCAGTTTTCACCTTTTCAGGAATGTTGAATGCTTCTAAAACATCTTTTGTTAGGTTTTTATTAAAGCAAGAAGCTAATGTAGCTTCACTTGAAGCATTACAACCTTTGTAAATAGGATGAATATCTTCTTGAGCATTAGTAAAATTTGAAAGAAATATTAAAAAGAAAACTATAATCAGTTTGTTCATTCAATGGTGTTTTGCATTAATTTTGGTAAAGGTATTAATTTTGAACCTTTTGCTTTAAAAGTTAAGAGCTTATTTTTGTTACGGAATTATTTTTCAATTGATATTTGTCTTTGCTTTCATGGCAAGTAGCCAATCCGTTTTCATCAAAATGCAATCGATGTCCGTACTCACTCACCCAACCTATTTGTTTTGAAGGATTGCCAACCACTAATGCGAAATTAGGGACTTCTTTGGTTACCACACTTCCAGCACCAATTAATGCATATTCGCCAATGCTGTTGCCACAAATAATGGTAGCATTGGCACCAATACTAGCCCCTTTTTTTATCAAAGTTTCTTTGTATTCGTCACGTCTAGTAATAGCACTTCTAGGGTTAATTACATTGGTAAAAACCATTGATGGGCCTAAAAACACATCGTCTTCACAAATAACACCTGTATAAATAGATACATTGTTTTGTACTTTTACGTTTCTACCTAAAACAACATCTGGCGATACGACTACATTTTGTCCAAAGCTGCAATCTTCTCCTATGGTACAATTAGACATAATATGGCTAAAATGCCAAATTTTTGTACCCTTACCAATACTACAATTGTCATCTACAACTGCCGTTTCATGTGCAAAATAATTTGATGTATTCATTTATTTAATAGTTATCTTTAGTTTGACCACCATCTGCAATTGTTTTAGCAGAAGAGGTGCCTATTCTTGTTACGCCTAAATTAATCATTTTCTCAGCATCTTGATAGCTTTTTACACCACCTGCAGCTTTAACCTGTAGTGGTTTGGCATGTTCTACTATCAACTGCATAGCTTCAAACGTTGCTCCGTTAGGTTTATTATCTGTTGTTTTATAAAATCCTGTAGAGGATTTTACAAATACTTTTTCTGCATTTTCTTCACCAAAATTGGTGAGTACCACTTCTTTTATGATTTGTGTGATAGCAATGATTTCATCGTTAGTTAACGTTGCAATTTCAATAATCCATTTGACTACCTTTTTATTTTCTAAAGCTAGTTTTGAGCCTTTAAAAATTTCACTTTTTATGAGGTTGATTTTACCTTCTAAAAAAGCAGTGTAATTTATTACAAAATCAAGTTCATCAGCACCATTGTCAATTGCTTTTTGTGCTTCTTTAAGTTTTTCTTCTATGCTGCTTGTACCTTCATGAAACCCGATAACTGTACCTACAAAGACATTACTATTCGCTTTAGCAACCATTTCTTTAGCTAAAGAAACAAAGTTAGGTCTAATCATTACCAAGATGAAATTTTCAGCAATGGCTTCTTTTATAAGTGCAACGACTTGTTGTTCTGTTTCTTTTTCAGAAATATTAGCTTGAGCTGGTGTTTTTAGATAAGTAGCATCTAAATATTGATTGATATTCACGTACAATTGTTTTAAGCTACAAAAATAGTGTTTTTATTGCAAAATAAATCCTGCATAAAGCAGGATTTATTTTTATACGTTCTAATGTACCTCAAAAGTAATAGGAAGTGTATATTTTACAGCAACTGGTTTTTTTCGTTGTTTACCAGGAATCATTTCTGGTAATTTTTGTATAATTCTTAAAGCTTCTTTTTCTAATTTTTTATGAGGTGCTTTAATTTGTATGTCTGTAACCAAGCCATTTTTATCAATGGTAAATAATGCGAAGATGCGTTGTTTGCCAGTTAAGTTTAGTTCTTCTGCAATACCAGTATCAAATTTTTTGTTTACAAATTTTGACATTTGTTTTGTAAAGCATTGTTTAGAAGCTTTACCTTTTAAACCTTCACAACCAGGAAATACAGGAGCTTCTTCTAACCTGAAAAAAGCAATAGGATCTGGTTCAGGTCCTGGGTCATGAGCTTCAATAATCCCGTCAATACTAGGTATAGGTTCATCAAAATCGCTGTTTGGTAAATCTAAAATCGTAGTAGGGTCGAAATCATTAGATACAATATCTATGTTTATTAATGGCACCTTTTTTATGACTTTTGGTTTGTCAATAGAACTCTGTTTTCTTTCAATATGAATATGAGTAGGAACAGAAAGAACATAAATATCAGGATCGTCAGGAGCTACAGACTCTATAGTTACTAGTGTTTTGACAGTTGTAATTTCTAAAGTTAGATAAACAATAAATAATGCCAATACTAAACCTAGCTGCATAAATAGGGCAGGGCTTTTAAAGAATTTCTCGGTTGGGTGTTGATTTTTTCGGTTTTCTTTTGAAAAATTCATAATGTATAAGTTTTAAAATGTTAAAACTATGTTAACATCAATAAACGTACCATTATGTTATATCCTCTAAAATTGCTAATTTATAACTTCATTAAATAGTGAATTTCTATCTAGATATGATTTTGATTATTACTCTTCGAAAATCATTTGGTAATACCTGTCAATCTCTTGTTCTAATTCTCCCAAACTAAAAGCTCTACTTTTTTGTATGTATTGTTTGCATTCAAAATAGACCAATACTGTAGGCACGGTAAATACAGAGAGTTGTCCTACCAATTCTGGAGCATCACTACTATAAGTTTTATATAGTTTTAACTTAGGAAAATTTTCTGCGAGTAGCTTTTCTAATTTTGGTTCTACATTTTCGCCAACATTACAGGTGTTGTCTGTTATGTACAATACAAAAGCAGTCTCCTTTTCTTTGATAGTTTCGAATTCGGCTATGGAGTTTATAGTGTTTTGCATGGGTTCAAATTGTCTTCAAATCAGAAATATTTTTACTGGATTCCTGCTCCCGAAACTTTGGGACAGGAATGACAAAGGTATTGTTATTTGCTACGGTTCAATTTTATCTAGCCCCTCTCCTTTGGAGAGGGGTTGGGGAGAGGAATTAAATTCCAAATGCTTCCTTAACTTTATCCACAAAATCCAATTTTTCCCAAGTAAATAATTCCACTTCTTTTACAACGGTTCCTGAATACGGGCTTTCAAAGGTCTTGGTAATGGTTTTTGGTTCTTTACCCATATGCCCATAAGCAGCAGTTTCTAAGTAAATAGGATTTCTTAATTTTAATCTTGCTTCAATTGCAGCAGGACGCATATCAAATAGTTGAGCTACTTTTTTAGCGATTTCACCATCCGTTAGGTCAATTTTACTTGTGCCGTAGGTATCTACAAATATTGAAGTAGGTTCAACCACACCAATAGCATAACTTACTTGTACTAAAATTTCATCAGCAATACCCGCAGCCACTAAATTTTTAGCAACATGACGCGAGGCATAAGCAGCACTTCTATCTACTTTACTCGGGTCTTTTCCTGAAAAAGCACCACCACCATGAGCTCCTTTACCTCCATAAGTGTCTACAATAATTTTTCTACCTGTTAAACCAGTGTCACCATGAGGTCCGCCAATAACGAATTTACCTGTAGGATTGATATGATATTCAATAGTATCATTAAATAGGGCTTGAATATTTTCGGGCAATTGAGCTTTTACTCTAGGAATTAAAATAGAAATAATATCATTTTTAATTTTAGCTAACATTTTTGCATCATCAGCATCAAAATCATCATGCTGGGTAGAGACAACGATTGCATCTATCCGTTGTGGGACATTATCATCACTATATTCAATAGTTACTTGACTCTTTGCATCTGGGCGTAAATAGGTAATCTCTTTTTCTTCTCTACGTAATTCAGCAAGTACCTGTAGAATTCTATGAGAAATATCTAGTGCCAATGGCATATAGTTTTGAGTTTCGTTGGTGGCATAACCAAACATCATACCTTGATCACCAGCACCTTGCTCTTCTTTGGTAGCTCTATCTACACCTTGATTGATGTCTTGAGATTGCTCATGAATTAATGAAATGACACCACAAGAATCTCCTGAAAATTGATATTCACCTTTGGTATAGCCTATTTTGTTAATGACCTTTCTTGCAATTTCTTGCACATCTAAATAGGTTTTGCTTTTTACTTCACCTGCAAGTACAACTTGCCCTGTAGTTACTAAAGTTTCACAAGCTACTTTAGATTCAGGGTCAAATGCTAAAAAATTATCTAATAAAGCATCACTAATTTGATCTGCTACTTTGTCTGGATGTCCTTCTGAGACACTTTCTGATGTAAATAAATATGCCATTTTTGTTCTTATTTAATTATAAAAAAAATTGCAATATGGCTAAAGGAGTAGAGTGTTTACTGCTTTAGCATTTTTTAAGAGGTTGCAATCAGTCAAATTAGTCCTCTATAATTTTGGGCAAATGTAGAAAAATAAAAATGAAACTTCTAAACTTATTTTTGTTAAAATTTTATAAAGTAAAAAATATTTTAAAAAGATGTAAGGATTAATTATTTTAATCGTCAAAAAAAAGCATTAGATTTAATTAAAAGCAAAAGATGAAAAAAACACTACTATTATTAAGCTTGACATTTTTTTTTGTAAACTGTTCTTCAGATGATAACCAACCTGAAAAAGAATAGATTCCGATAGGTGAATTAACATTTAGTAAAGGCGTTTTTACTTCTGGTGCTCATACAACTACAGGAATTGCTTCAATTAATTCTAAGAAAACAGCATTGAAATTTTCAAAGTTTAAAACAGATGCAGGTCCAAAATTATTAGTGTACTTAACTACTGATGTTGGGTATTCTGATTATGTTTCCTTAGGAGATTTAAAAGGAATTGATGGTGATTTTACGTATAGTATTCCTGATAATACAGATTTGGACAAATATAAAATTGTAGATATTTGGTGTGTAGATTTTTCAGTAAGTTTTGGACATGCTGAACTTAATAAATAATCAATATTTTGTTGGTGTTTTTCTATTATTTCTAATAAATTCAAAAAAAACAATCAATAAAATTTGGTATTCTGCGTTTTGTTTTACAATATTTGCATTCGTAAAGTTCAATGATTTATTGAAATGTTATCAAGAAAGGTGGAGGGATTAGACCCTGTGAAACCTTAGCAACCCTTTGTACTTAACAAAGAAGGTGCTAAATTCTACTTAAATTACCGATTCATTTATCGGTGTTTAGATAGATAACAAAAAGAAATTACTTTCTGTAATTTTTATGTTTTTCTTATAATGTTTTTCTTAAAGCACGCTTTTTTAAAGCGGATTTGACTTTTAAATTTAATCATTTATTAATTTAAAAAGTAAAGAAAAATGAGTACACAAAAATTCGCAACCAATGCGTTGCACGCAGGTCACGACGTAACGTCTAACGGGGGAACCAGAGCAGTTCCTATTTATCAAACAACAAGTTATGTCTTTGAAGATTCGAATCAAGCCGCAAATCGGTTTAACTTATCAGAGCCGGGTTTTATTTATACCCGCTTAAACAACCCTACTAATGATGTCTTAGAACAGCGTTTGGCTACTTTAGAAGGTGGTGTTGCAGCTGTAGTTACCGCTTCTGGCACAGCAGCAATTAGTACAGCCTTGTTAACTTTGTTAAGAGCTGGAGATCACATTGTGGCATCTAGTAGTTTGTATGGTGGTACATATAATTTATTAAAAGTAACCTTACCAAGACTAGGTATTACTACTACATTTGTAGATGCTTCAAACTCTGAAAACTTTAAGAATGCTGTTCAAGAAAATACCAGAGCAATTTTTATCGAATCATTAGGAAACCCTAAATTAGACGTATTAGATATTAAAGCAATTTCTACGGCAGCTAAAACTGCCAGAATCCCTCTAATTGTAGATAATACAGTTGCTACACCGGCTTTATTGAACCCTATTGAACACGGAGCAAATATCGTCATCCATTCATTGACAAAGTATATCAGTGGTAATGGCACTTCACTTGGCGGAGCTATAATTGATGCTGGTACTTTTGATTGGTCTAACGGTAATTTTCCTGAATTTACAGAGCCTTCTGAAGGTTATCATGGTTTGGTTTATCATGAAGCTTTAGGTGCTATAGCCTTTATTGCTAAAGTAAGGATTGAAGGTTTACGTGATTTTGGTGCAGCATTGAGTCCGTTTAATGCCTTTCAAATTATTCAAGGTTTAGAAACTTTAGATATAAGAATAAAAAAGCATAGCGAAAATGCATTGGCTTTAGCAAAATGGTTACAAAATCAAGAAGAAGTTGCTTGGGTAAATTATCCAGGTTTAGATGTGAGTGAGTATAATGATTTAGCAAAAAAATATTTACCAAAAGGGCAAAGTGGATTGGTTACTTTTGGGGCCAAAGGCGGATTTGAATCAGCTAAAACCATAGCAGATACAACTAAGGTGTTTTCACTACTGGCTAATATTGGAGATTCAAAGTCATTAATTATTCATCCTTCAAGTACTACACATCAACAGTTGAATGAAGAAGATCAAGAAGCTACAGGTGTGAGTCAAGATTTAATACGGCTTTCAGTAGGTCTTGAAGATATAGATGATTTGAAAGATGATTTAAAAGAAGCGTTTAAAACCATTCCAAAATCAGTATTGCAATAGCATGAGTTTAGAATATATAGAAATACAAAATTTTAAAACCGAATTTGGTAAGGCAGTTACAATCAGACTGTCTTACCAAATTTTTGGTAAGCCTTTAGGTGAAGCTCCAATTGTATTGGTAAATCATGCCTTGACAGGAAACTCTACAGTTTGTGGAAAAGATGGATGGTGGCAAGATTTGATTGGCGATGGTAAATGTATTGACACCAATCAATATACAGTGTTGGCTTTTGACATTCCTGGAAATGGTTTTGGTAATGATGCACATTTTATAGATAATTATAAAGATTTTACAGCAAGAGATATTGCTAAAATTTTTGTTTTAGGTTTGGAAGCATTAAAAATAAAATCACTTTATGCAGTTATTGGAGGTTCAGTTGGTGGTGGTATTGCTTGGGAATTGGCAGTATTAAAGCCTAATTATATTGAATATTTAATTCCAATTGCTTCAGATTGGAAGTCTACAGATTGGTTAATAGCCAATTGTTATTTACAAGATTTAATTTTAAATAATTCATCAAGTCCTATAGCAGACGCTCGTGTTCATGCAATGTTGTGTTATAGAACACCCGCTTCTTTTAAAACAAAATTTGATAGGTCAACAAATAAATCACTTGATGTGTTTAATATTGAAAGTTGGTTGATTCATCATGGTAAGAAATTAAATGAACGTTTTCACTTAGCGACCTATAAATTAATGAATCAACTCTTAAAAACGATAGATATTACTAGAGATAGAGGTGGTTTTGAAGAAGTCGCATCAACAATAACATCTCATATTCATATTGTGGGGGTAAATACCGATTTATTTTTTACAGTAAATGAAAATAAAGATACCTTTGAGCAATTAAAAAATAAGGGATTAAAGGTGAGTTATGATGAAGTGGAATCCATTCATGGTCATGATGCTTTTTTGATAGAGTATAAACAATTAACGAAATTTTTAAATCCGATTTTTAAAAATAAAATTAAAAAAGTTGCATAATTTATGAGCAAAGACAAACCGGCATTTGAAACTCAAGCGATAAGAAATCAGACGGAGCGTTCTCAATTTTCAGAACACTCTACACCATTATATTTAACATCTAGTTTTATTTTTGATGATGCAGAAGATATGAGAGCTTCTTTTGCAGAAGAAAAAGAAAAGAACTTATATAGTCGGTTTTCAAATCCGAATACGACAGAGTTTGTAGATAAAATGGTAGCCATGGAAGGTGCAGAATCAGGTTATGCTTTTGCAACAGGTATGGCAGCGATATTTTCAACCTTTGGTGCTTTGTTAAATGCAGGAGATCATATTGTTTCATGTCGCTCAGTATTTGGATCAACGCACACTTTATTCACTAAATACTTACCCAAATGGAATATTGAAACGAGTTATTTTAAAGTAAATGAAGTTGATAAAGTAGAAAGCTTGATTCAACCCAATACAAAAATTTTATATGCTGAAAGTCCTACAAAGCCAGCCGTAGATATTTTAGATTTGGAAGTT
>DOIV01000312.1 GCA_003511845.1 Flavobacteriaceae bacterium
GTTTGTGCAAATGCTTTTAGATCATCTGTTGATGAAAGTATTTGCGGAATTGCTTTTTCTTGAATTACTGTTGGTTTTTCATAACCTAAGTCAGTTAAGGCACTAACTATTTCTTGGCTTAAGCCAAGTTCATTAAATAAAGACATATTTTATAATTTATCAAACTTAGGCTCTAAAAGTAAAATGCACGACCGCATTTGATAAATAAGCCTTTAGTTTTATGAGTTTGCAAAAGTAAACTTAATTTAATAAAAGAAGCTATAAATGTTAAAATTCTTATTGCGAGTAGATTATTGAATTAAACTATTCAATTGTTTTTCAAAATGACGATTAGCCAAATGTGTCATGTTGTTTTGAACAATGCCATTTTGGTCAATAATAATAGCTCTAGAAAAATTGATATCTAACCAGTCTATACCTTTATCAACTCTAAATTGATGGTCTTCATTTAACTTATTTGATATGATTTTCTTTTTCCATTGATATTCAGAACAAACTGAATTCATGCCAATAAATAAATAATTGGGATATTTTCTTTCTAGATAATTCACGCGTTTTGCAAAATAATCCATTTCACTCACTTTAGTTGGCCATGTGTAAACAACAGTGTTTTTGTTTTTAATGATGTTTTTTAAATCTACACGTTCACCTTTATAATTATAAGGAGAGATTTTTGGGAACTTATAATTTTTAACTAATTTACTAGAAACATTGATTAAATGTTCAATTTCAGCCACACTTTCTTTATCTGTACAATGGTCAAAGAATAAACGTTTGGCTCTGTCTTTCTCTTTTACAGAAGTTTTTTCATCTAATAAGGCCATCCAAATACCTCTGTGTAGAAACTTGTTTTTAATAGCTTCATTGTTTATGTTTTCAAGAGCAGCTTGCATTATATTTACATTCATATCACTTTTAAAACTGTCTGCTATTTGCTTTTCATAGGCAAGGTTAGATAAATATGCCCTGACATATCGTTGATGAGGATAATAATTATTCAGTTCATCATCTTCAAGATTTATTTTTTTTCTAAAATTAAAAAAAGATGAATTAATTTCAGGATGCTTCTTGGATTTTAAAATCATAGCATGCATGTAAGAATAGGCTTCTTTTTTCTTATACAATGGATAGTTTATTGCAGAAGTTACTAATTTATCAAATAAGATTGAGCTTTCAGGAAGCTCTGATTTAAATTGCGTGTAAAGTAAGTTTTTACGATGGAGTATAGAATCTATTTTTAATTCAAAAATACTATCATTTAAACGGTAATATTTATAGAAATGTTTGTCTTCTTTTTGGTTTTCTAAAAATAGATTGACTAAAAAATTATTACGTACAGCACCTTTGCCACTAAAGACTAATGACTCATCAAAATCCCAAGTATTTAAACGAATCAATAAGCTATCGCTAGGTTCTAGATAAATCCATTGGTATTCATTACCATGTTTAAAAACATATAGACCTTGAGAAAAGGAATCTAGTTTTATTAAAAATTTATTATCAATATTAAGCTTTGAAGAATCTAATATTTTATCATTTTTTAGAATATAGACTTTGTTAGATTTCGGATTGATAATTTGTCCTCCAAAATGAACAATATTATTCCCAGTATTTTTATTTGTACAACTAATAATTATAGTAGTTACAGTCAATAAATACAGGTATTTTACAACTGATATATTGTTAAAAAAGTTAAACAAATTTATAGGGTTTAATGAGAACTACACAAAATTAGCCAATCGGTTAAGTAATTTAGTTAATATGATGTTAAATTATAATGAGCTTCATTTCGTTAGAACCAAAGCATTTATTACTTTTGCCCAAAATTTAAAATAAAGATAATGTTAACAGTTTCAAATTTATCAGTACAATTCGGAAAGCGTATCTTATTCGATGACGTAAACACGATATTTACACAAGGTAATTGCTACGGAATAATAGGTGCAAATGGTGCAGGAAAATCGACTTTTTTAAAAATAATTTCTGGAGAAATAGAACCTACTTCTGGTCATGTTTCTTTAGAAACAGGAAAACGAATGTCTGTACTTTCTCAAGATCACTTTGCTCATGATGAGTTTGCTGTTTTAGAAACTGTTTTAAAAGGGAACAAACCTTTGTATGAAATTAAAACTGAGATTGACAAGTTATATGCAGATTATTCTGATGAAAATGCAGATAGAATAGGGGAGTTGCAAGTGAAATTTGAAGAAATGAATGGCTGGAATGCAGATAGTGATGCTGCGTCTTTACTGTCAAGTCTAGGTGTAAAAGAAGATAAACACTTTACCTTATTAAAAGATTTAGATAGTGTTGTTAAGGTAAGAGTATTGTTAGCACAAGCTTTATTTGGAAGTCCTGATGTTTTGATTATGGATGAGCCTACCAATGATTTAGATTATGAAACAATTAAGTGGTTAGAACATTTTTTAGCCAATTATGAAAATACCGTAATTGTAGTTTCGCACGATAGGCATTTTTTAGATGCAGTCTGTACGCATATTTCTGATATCGATTTTGGTAAAATCAACAACTATTCTGGTAACTATACATTTTGGTATGAATCTAGTCAATTAGCTGCTAGACAGCGTTCTCAGCAAAACAAAAAAGCCGAAGAAAAGAAAAAGGAATTAGAAGAGTTTATTAGAAGATTTTCTGCTAATATGGCAAAATCTAAACAGGCTACCAGTAGAAAGAAAATGATTGAGAAATTAAATATTTCTGATATAAAACCATCAAGCAGAAGGTATCCTGCAATTATTTTTGAGCGTGATCGTGAAGCTGGAGACCAAATTTTAAACATTGAAGGTTTGAAAAAATCTATTGATGGAGAAATCGTATTTGATAAAATAAACATCAATTTAACAAAAGGAGATAAAGTGGTTATCTTTTCAAAAGATTCAAGAGCTGTTACTGCTTTTTTTGAAATTATCAGCGGTAATGAAAAACCAGATGGAGGAAAATTTTCTTGGGGAGTTACCACAACACAAGCCTATTTACCTGTAGAAAATCAACATTTTTTTGATAATAATTTATCTTTGGTAGATTGGTTAAGACAATGGGCAACAACTGAAGAAGAACGAGAAGAGGTGTATATAAGAGGCTTTTTGGGGAAGATGATTTTTAGTGGTGAAGAAGCCTTGAAAAAATGTAGTGTTTTGTCGGGTGGTGAGAAAGTACGTTGTATGTTGTCAAGAATGATGATGATAAGAGCTAATGTATTGTTGTTAGACGAACCCACCAATCATTTAGAT
>DOIV01000253.1:0-762 GCA_003511845.1 Flavobacteriaceae bacterium
ACGTATTGCGTTTATATACCTTATAGTTGTAAAGATAATAATAATAATTAGATTATCCCTTATAAAAAGGCAATTTCACTACAGTAGCCGGTATTGCTTTTTTTCTAATTCGAATATAAATTTGTGTATCTGATTTTGAAAATTCTTTCTGAACATAACCCATACCAATCCCTTTTTTTAAACTCGGACTCATCGTGCCAGAAGTAACTATTCCAATTTTATTACCATCAGCATCTACAATTTCATAGTCTTGACGAGGTATTCCTCTTTCATCCAATTCAAATGCTATTAGCTTTTTAATAACACCTTCTTCTTTTTGCTTTTTAAGAAATTCATCATTTACAAAGCATTTGGTAAATTTGGTAATCCATCCCAAACCAGCTTCTAGAGGAGAAGTCGTGTCATTAATATCATTTCCATAAAGACAATAACCCATTTCTAGACGTAGAGTGTCTCTAGCTGCTAATCCGATAGGTTTAATGCCATAATCTGCTCCAGCTTCTAGCACTTTATTCCAGATTTGTACTACTTCATCATTTTTACAGTAGATTTCAAATCCCCCAGAACCTGTATAACCAGTTGCTGAAATGATAACATGATCAATTCCTGCAAAGTCGGCCACTTTAAAGGTGTAGAATTTAATTTCAGACAAATCAATTGAAGTTAGGCTTTGCATGGCTTCAACTGCTTTAGGACCTTGAATTGCCAATAGTGAATAATTTTCAGATAAGTCAAGCATTTCTGCACCTATAGTTTTATTGT
>DOIV01000253.1:1160-3124 GCA_003511845.1 Flavobacteriaceae bacterium
TCTTCTTTTATTCTATAACAAATCAAATCATCTACAATTCCGCCTTTTTCATTCGGAAAACATGAATATTGAGCATCGCCAATTTCTAATTTTTCAGCATCGTTAGAGGTTACCTTTTGAATGAGTTGTAATGCATTTGGTCCAGAAATTAAAAACTCGCCCATATGCGAAACATCAAAAACGCCAACGGCACTTCTAACGGTTTCATGTTCAATGTTTATTCCTTCATATTGTACAGGCATATTATAGCCAGCAAAAGGAACTGTTTTAGCTCCGAGAGCTTCGTGAATACATGTTAAAGCTGTGTTTTTCATTTTAATAAGAAAGTCTTTAATTAGTAATAAATATAGAAAAATGTCATGCTGAACTTGTTTCAGTATCACATTAAACATTGATTATTCTTGAATAAGACTCTGAAACGAGTTCAGAGTCATTACAAAATTACAGTTTATTTATCCAATAAAAAAGACTTTAACTCATCATAAGTACTTATTGAAGTTGCTACCTTTGTTTTGCCAATTATAGCTTTAATTTGTGGTGGGTAATCAATGATTTTATTGATAACAGGTTCAATAACATCTAAAAATTTTACAGGATGTGCCGTTTCTAAAAACACGCATTGCGTATTTGGGTATTTTTTTAGATACTTTTTCGCTCCTAAATAACCTACCGCACCATGAGGATCAGCGATATAATTTGAAGTTTTATAAATATGTAACATGGCTTCACGTGTTTCATCGTCGGTAAATGAATAGGAGTGAAGGTCTTCTTTTAAAGCATTGAAATCATTATTATAAATTTCTTGAATGCGTATAAAATTACTTGGGTCGCCAACATCCATAGCATTTGAAATGGTTTGATGTGATGGTGTAATTTGATAATCACCTGTTTGCATATAGCGTGTCACCACATTATTAATATTGTTTGAAGCAATAAAATGATAGATTGGTAATCCTAATCGTTTTGCCATCATACCTGCACAGATATTTCCGAAATTACCACTAGGAACAGAAAACACCACATTCTTTAATTTGTCTTGTAGTTGTTTATAAGCAAAGAAAAAATAAAACATCTGTGGCAACCAACGTGCAACATTGATAGAATTGGCTGATGTCAATTGCATTTTACCAGTAATTGAAGTGTCTAAAAATGCTTTTTTAACCATGGCTTGGCAATCATCAAAAGTACCTTTAACCTCTAATGCTTTAATGTTTTGACCCAACGTAGTCAACTGTTTTTCTTGAACCTCACTTACTTTTTTACTAGGATAAAGAATCACCACATTAACATTTTTAACGCCTAAAAATCCACTCGCAACAGCACCGCCAGTATCACCAGATGTAGCCACCAATACAGTAACTTCTTTATCACTTTCTCTATTTAAATAACCCAAGCAACGTGCCATAAAACGAGCACCAACATCTTTAAAAGCCATTGTTGGTCCGTGAAACAATTCTAAAGTTTTAATATTTTCTTCTATATCAACCAGAGGAAAATCAAAGCTCAATGTTTCTTTAATAATTTCTTTTAAAACAATTTCAGGAATTTCATCACCCACAAATTGTTTAATCACTTCAAATGCTATTTCTACATTAGAATATTGTTCTAAATTATCAATAAAATCTGAGGATAATTTTCGGATAATTTCAGGAAAGTACAAGCCTTTGTCTTCTGCCAATCCTTTGATAACAGCATCTTTATAGCTTACCTCTTTTGCTTTTTTATTTAAACTGTAGTATTTCATTTTATTTTATTTATAGATTATAAAAAAGAGAATATAGGTTTAAAATGGGTTAATAAACGTGTCTTTTCTCTCTTCTCTATTTTCTTTTTATAGTTAACCGTAACATTAATTTTCTCTTTTCAGACTGACACTGCCAACTGAGCACTTTTTATAATATTATAACTCCTTCAGTATTCACTTTTGATATATAGATATTAAAATCAATCGTTGAATTTTGATA
>DOIV01000253.1:3531-5230 GCA_003511845.1 Flavobacteriaceae bacterium
ACCTAAGGCTCCATTTTGTATACCTGCTTGTTTGACTTCATCAAAAAGTGGAATTAATTTTTTACGATAAGGCTCTGCAATTACATCTATTAGCGACCTACTAATTAGTTGGTAGTCATCAGTATATAGTCCACTAACTAAACCTGCAAAATTAGCACTTTGCTTTACTGCATCAGCAATAGAAACTGTAGGTTTTAATACATTTCTAGCATCTTCAGTTTTTACTTCTATTTGAGGATGGATAATAGCAACCCATAATTCATTTGGCACAGGTAGTTTTACAATTTCAAGTGGGTCATAGCTTTTTACTAAGATAAATCCGCCATAAATTGCTGCAGCTACATTATCAGCAATAGGGGAGCCACAGGCAATTTTTTCTCCTATTCTTGCAAAATCAGTCAATTCTAAGAGTGAAAAAGGTTTGCCTAACAATTCATTGGTGGCAAAAGCAGCACCAGCAGCACTAGAAGCACTACTCCCTAATCCGCTACCAGGCTTTACTTTTTTAAACAGTTGCATGTCAATACCAAAATCAGCATTGGCTTTGTCTAACATAGCTAAAGACACTACGCTAGCTGCATTTTTAGAACTATCAAAAGTCAATTCAGCCCCTTCAATCTTAGAAATTTTAACTCCTTTTTCTGTAGTTTTTGTCAAAATCATTTCATCACCAACCGTATTTATAGCAAAGCCTAAGGCATCAAATCCACAAGATACATTGGCAACAGTTGCTGGGGAAAATATTTTTATGGAATTCATATTACTTATTAGCTATTTTAATGATATCGGCAAAAATACCTGAAGCTGTAACATCTGCACCAGCACCAGCACCTTTAATAATCATAGGCTGTTCTGGGTATCGTTTGGTGTAAAACATGACAATATTATCTTTACCTTCTAAATTGTAAAAAGGATGCCCCTCTGGTATCTCTTTTAAGCCTACTTTTGCTTTTCCGTTGACAAATTCAGCCACATACTTTAGTTGACAATTGTTTTTATTGGCAGATTCTAATAATTGATTAAAGTGTTCTGCATCCACGTTAAGTGAATCATAAAAATCATCCACAGAATTAGCTTTATGATTGTTTTCGGTTAAAAAAGAATCGTTTTCAATATCTTCTAAATCTATTTTTACGCCACTTTCTCTTGCCAAAATTAATATTTTTCTTGCAACATCAACACCACTTAAATCAATTCTTGGGTCAGGCTCCGTATAACCTTCATCTTGAGCCTGTTTAACAATGTCATAGAAATTCGTATTTTCCTTAAAGTTATTGAAAATAAAATTTAAACTACCAGAAAGGACTGCTTGAATACTTTGAATTTGATCGCCAGAAGCTATTAAATTATTTAAAGTAGCGATAATGGGTAAGCCTGCACCAACATTAGTTTCAAATAGAAGTGGAGCATTATATTCTAATGACAATTCTTTGAGTTTACGATACTTATTATATGTAGAAGAACAAGCGATTTTATTACAAGCTACGACAGCAGTACTGTTACTTAAATATTCAGGATAAATATCTGCAACGATAGCATTTGCTGTGATATCAACAAAAATACTATTCCGTAAATTCAAGAATTTTACTTGGTCTAAAAACCCGTTAATTGATGCTTCGTGTCCTGAATTTAATTGCTCTTGCCATGAAGAAAACTTGATACCATCCTCATTAAAAATCATTTTTTTGGAGTTGGATAA
>DOIV01000253.1:5623-7797 GCA_003511845.1 Flavobacteriaceae bacterium
ACATTACCAACGCCAGTAATATATAAATTAAGTTGTTTGTTATTGTCTTTAAAAAAGGTTTCGTGTAAGGTATTCAGAGCTTTCTTTACATCTTTAGCAGCAATTACAGCAGAAATATTCTTTTCTGATGCACCTTGAGCAATGGCTCTAATATTGACATTGTTTTTCCCTAAAGTGCCAAACATTCTACCGCTAATTCCTTGATGACTTTTCATTTGATCACCAACAATAGCAATGATAGACAAGTTGTTTTCAATAATTAGAGGTTTGATTCTATTTTTTAAAATTTCAAATTCAAAAGCACTATCAATAGCAATTTTTGCTTTTGAGGCATTGCTATCGTCAATTCCGATGCAGATAGAGTGTTCAGATGAGGCTTGAGTAATCAATTTCACATTGGTTTTTTCACTAGCTAGCGTTTCAAATAATCGTTTAGAAAAACCAGGAATACCAACCATACCAGAGCCTTCTAAAGTGATTAAAGTAACATGGTCAATATGACTAATTCCTTTTACAGGTTTTGTATCACTCTCACTCGTATGTTTCGTAATTAAAGTGCCTTTGTCATCGGGTTTTAAGGTGTTTTTTATATGAATAGGAATTTCTTTCCTCAATACAGGATGTATCGTAGGTGGGTAAATTACTTTTGCACCAAAATGCGAAAGTTCCATTGCTTCTTCATATGAAATTTGTTCGATAGGTGTGGCTTGCTTTACTAGCTTAGGATTTGCAGTGTACATACCACTAACATCTGTCCATATTTCAAGAATTTCAACTTCTAAAGCAGCAGCAAAAATTGCAGCAGTATAATCAGAACCTCCTCTACCTAAAACTGTAGTTTCACCACTTTCGCCAGTTGCAATAAAGCCTGGTAGAACAGATACTTGTGTTTTATTAGCTTTAAAATAATTTTGAATGTTTTGATTGCTAACTTCAAAATTAACAGTTGCTGAAGTGTAGTTATTATTGGTTTTTATCAATGTTCTCGTATCTACTCTAACTGATGATATTCCATTTGCCAATAAAGCTTTGTTGATAATGTATGAAGATAATTGTTCGCCATAACTAACAATGGTAGCTTCACTTTTTGCAGACAACTCTCTAATTAATGAAACACCGTGCAAGACATCACTTAAGTCTTTTAATTTTTGATTTACATAGCTGTCTAGTTCTTCTTTTTCTTCACCTGAAAATAGCTCTAAAATTATATTAAAGTGAATAGACTTAATGCCTTCTATTACAGAAATATAAGCTGACTTTTTTATGGATGCCAATTGGGCAGATTCTAATAATAAATTGGTCACTTTCGCAAAGGCAGAAACTACTACAACTTGAGTTTCATTATGATTTGAAGAAATAATTTCAATTATTTTTTTTATATTTTGTGAGGATCCTACAGAAGTTCCTCCGAATTTTAATACTTTCATTTTAAGTAAATTGTAATGATACTACGTGTTGTTTTTCTATTAAAAATAGAGATGATCAAGAGTGTGATATGCATATAATTAACCCCTAAGGGTCATTGTTGTTGTACCAATAAACATAACGCATTCAACAGAAATTGAGTATAAAGAAGACATTATTATGTTATTTGTTGTTTGCACAGTTCAAAAGTAAGAGATAATATTTAATTATCAACAATAAATGTCACTAAGTTTTATTTTTATTAAATTTTTAGATTTTCGTATTAAAATTTATAAATAGTTAATATTTAAGATTAATTTTGAGGTTCTATCAATCACTATTAAAATGAGAAAAACGATCTACACATTGTTCTTTGTGTTATTTTCTAGCCTATTTGGTTTTAGTCAAGAGGTGTTGACACCAACTGATTTTTTATCAAAAGACTTTCATAAAAGTAGGCGAGAAGCATTACGGAATAAAATGCCTAAGAATAGTGTAGCTGTCTTTTTTGCAAATCCAGTTCGGAATAGAGCCAATGATGTAGAATATATTTATCATCAAGACCCAAATTTTTATTATTTAACAGGTTATAAAGAACCACATGCTGTATTGCTTATTTTTTCTGAAGATCAAATTGAAGGAAACATCACTTATAATGAAGTAATTTATGTACAAGAGCGTAATAAAGAAAAAGAATTATGGGATGGTAAACGACTGGGAGTTATAGGAACTCAAGGGAAATTAGGGTTTGACAATGTATTTAGGTATAG
>DOIV01000250.1:0-2605 GCA_003511845.1 Flavobacteriaceae bacterium
GGCTTTATTAATTCCCCACTAAAATCGTATAAATAATAATTTTTATAACCACTTCTTTCAGATGCCCAAATAAAACGTTTACCATCTTTTAAAATGTGTATTTCAGGAGAATTAACCGTAAAACTCGGTAACCATTCTTCACGAACAATCACTCTAGTTTTGCCCGTATTAGGGTCAGCAGCCTTAAACTCCATGATGTTTTGCTTACGATTGGTACTGTGAAAAAGCAACTCTTTTCCATCAGGAGACCATGCAATATCATAAAGATAAGTACCTAAATCACCATCGTGATATGGTTTTCCGTTTCGCGTATCTAAAGTAATTGTTTGTTGCGTTTCTAAATCATATACTAGTATATCTACAGGTAAGTTTTTAGCTCCAACTTTTGGATAGGCCTCAATTTCAACTGAATTTTGAATTTTAGTTTGGTCATAAAGCACATAATATTTTTTAGAACCCTTTTCATTAAATTTATAAAAAGCTATTTTTTTACTGTCAGGTGACCACCACATAGCAGTAATTTGATCTAATTCTTCTCCATACACCCAAGTCGCAATACCGTATTTTATTTGATTTTCAGTATTCCCTTCATTTGTAATAGTAATTGTATTATTACCAGTGTTATCAGAAATATACATATTTCTATCTTTAGTAAATGCTTTAAGCTTTCCGTCTGGAGAATCAGCCGAAGCATATTGCCTACCTCGTTGTGGTCTATTATAGTAATGACTCCAATCTGGCTGGACAGCAGCACCAATCTCTGTTGTTTTACCAGATTTGACATCGTATTTAACGCGTTTGCCATCATTATTATATTCAAAAGAATTACCTGTTTTATTCCAAGTTACAGACAAAGAACCTCCTTTAACTGAACCTCTTATTTTAGGAGCAATTTCTATGTATCGTTCATAACCAGGCATTTTTTTAAGTTTGTCTTGAGCAAATAAAAGTGTAGAACTGCCTAATACTATTAAACTGGTAACTATTATTTTTTTTATCATTTTCAATGAATTATTAGAATTGAGTTGATAAATATAGTATATTCCTTGTAAATAATTAAAGAGGCTTATAAAAATTCATTATAAATTTTTCTTACTTTTGGGACTAGGATAAATTCCTAAATCTTGATGAAATCAAACAAACCTTACGCTTCCTTACAGTATAGAGAATTCAATATTTTTCTATTGATGCGTTTTGCCTTGGTTTTTGCATGGTCAATGCAGTTTATTGTTATAGAATGGCAGGTTTATAGCATGACAAAAGATCCGCTTTCATTAGGGATTATTGGTTTGATGGAAGTTATTCCTGCGGTGTCACTAGCATTATTTGCAGGTCATATTGTTGATCAGAAAGAAAAAAAAGGATTGTTGATTAAATGTATTATTGGTTTTTTTATTCTTAGTATAGGTTTATTCTTATTGACATGGCCTAAAATAATTTCAGATTGGTCAAATAATACAGTGTTGTATGGTATTTACTTTTTAGTTTTTCTTGGAGGTATTATTCGTGCATTTCTTGGACCTTCAATATTTTCAATGTTGGCTTTGATAGTACCAAAAAAATTATATCCTAATGCAGCAACTTGGAGCAGTTCAACATGGCAAATGGCTGTGGTAATTGGCCCTGCTGTTGCTGGGTTTTCCATAAATTGGTTAGGTGTACATGGGTCTATGTTTTTAATAATTGGTTTTTCATTAATAGCAATACTCAGTGTTTTTCAACTTAAAACAAAACCTATTTTAAATCCGAAAATAGGAGAGAATATTTTTACGAGTTTAAAAGAAGGAATTCAATTTGTATGGAATACCAAAATAATTTTAACTGCATTAACTCTAGATATGATAGCTGTATTATTTGGTGGTGCTGTTGCATTATTGCCTATTTACGCACAAGACATTTTAAAAGTTGGCCCTGAAGGATTTGGGGTTTTAAGAGCAGCACCAGCTGTTGGAGCATTAATTATGATGTTTAGCTCTGCGTATTTCCCTTTAACTAAAAATGCAGGAATAAAGCTATTGATTTCCATCTTTGGCTTTGGAGTTTGTATGATTATTTTCGGACTATCTACTTGGTTTTGGATTTCAGTACTTGCATTATTTTTTAGTGGTGTATTAGATGGGGTTTCTATGGTTATTAGACAAACAATTTTACAATTAAAAACTCCTGATCATATGCGGGGTAGAGTAGCATCAGTAAATTCAATGTTTGTCGGTTCGTCTAATGAATTAGGAGCTTTTGAAAGTGGAGTGACAGCTAAACTTATGGGAACTGTCACCGCAGTTGTCTTTGGAGGAACCATGACATTGATCACAGTTGTATTGACAGGAGTTTTTTCTCCTAAATTTAGAAAATTAGATTTAGCCAAA
Organism: Flavobacteriaceae bacterium; assembly: GCA_003511845.1. GTDB lineage: Bacteria > Bacteroidota > Bacteroidia > Flavobacteriales > Flavobacteriaceae > Aureibaculum. The sequence continues at coordinate 2,367 of DOIV01000250.1, forward strand.
GATATTGAAGCTCATGAAAAAGAGGTGTAATCCATTATTAGTATTCAAATTTTAACAGTATATTTATCATTTATTAAGACAATATTCTAAACATTTATGAAGCCATTAAATATTAACGAAATCAATAAAATTGTACAAGGAGAACTCGTAGGTAATACTACAGAATTGATTGTAGGGCCAGAACAACTAGACAGAGCCAATCATTCTCATATTTCATTTATAGGCAGTACAAAATATAT
>DOIV01000250.1:2939-11674 GCA_003511845.1 Flavobacteriaceae bacterium
CCTTTATGGGAAAGGTCTAAGGCAAGTGTAGCCATAGTAAATGAAAATTTAACTATTGAACCAGGTGAGAATCGTGCATTGATTAAAGTAAAAAATGCCGATTTAGCAATGGCTAAACTATTAGAAGCTTTTAATCCCCCTTCACCACAATTTGATTATGACATTCATCCAACGGCAGTTGTAGACAAATCAGCTAAACTGGGAGATGGATGCAAGATAGGAGCAGGATGTTATGTTGGTAAGAATGTGGCTTTAGCAGATGGAGTTATACTGTACCCTAATGTTACGATAATGGATGATACTCAAATAGGTCAACATACTATAATTTGGTCAGGCACTGTAATTAGAGAGCGTACAGAAATAGGAAGTTATTGTATTTTTCATACCAATGTGAGTATTGGGGCTGACGGATTTGGTTACAGACCGAGTGATGATGGTAGAGGCTTGGTTAAAATACCACAAATTGGCAATGTAATTATTGGAGATGCTGTAGAAATAGGAGCAAACAGCTGTGTCGATAGAGGAAAATTTAGTGCTACAATTATAGGTGATGGTTGCAAAATTGATAATTTAGTGCAAATTGGTCATAATTCTATAATGGGTCGTTCTTGTATTATGGCAGGCCATAGTGGTTTGGCAGGTTCAGTTACTTTGGGTGATGGAGTAATTATTGGTGGAAGTGCCTCAATTAAGGATCATACAACACTCCATTCAGGTGCGACTGTAGGTGCTGGGTCTGGTGTTGTAGGCGATGTAGAGGCTGGAAAAACAGTACTGGGTTATCCTGCATGTGATTCTAGAGATATGCTTAGGCAATGGGTAGCGTTGCGAAAATTAGCAAAAAAATAAAAGAAAAATTCAAAAGTTAAGTAAAAATTATATATTTGTAAAATATAATAAATAAGCTGAACAATAAATAACGAATGGCAAGAGCACAAGAAACCTTTGGAAAGAAGGAAAGAGAAAAGAAACGTTTAAAGAAGCGTGAAGATAAAAAGAAAAGAAAAGAAGCACGTAAGTCTGATGAAAAAAATGATGAGTTTATCTATGTTGATGAATTTGGTCAATTGACAAGTACTCCTCCAGACCCTACAAAAAAAATAAAGAAAATAGATGCCGAAAGTATTGTTTTAGGTATTCCTAAAAAAGAAGATCAAGAACCAGAAGATCTTATTAGAAATGGTAAGGTATCTTTTTATGACGATAAAAAAGGTTTTGGATTTATTCTTGATTTAGAGAATCAAGAAAAATACTTTGTTCATGTTAGTGGATTATTAGATGATATCGCTGAGAATGATAAAGTATCTTTTGAGTTAGAGAGAGGGCAAAAAGGAATGAATGCTGTACGTGTTAAAAAGCAATAGCATTTTACTTAACTAAATAAAAATAAATTTATATAAGCTTGATGATTTTCATCAAGCTTTTTTATGCACTTATTTTTAGTTGTTGATTGTAATTAGTGGTATAAGATTGTTAGATTAAAACGTAAGGCTAATTGAGAGAGTCAATTATCTTAATAAATGTGGTGATGTTAGTATCAGTAAATAGCAAGTCAAAAAATGAAAAGAAGAATTTTTTTTGTGATTATTTATGATGAATTTAAATTTGTGAATAAATTCCTGTATAATTATTGCTATAAAAGTTTAATGATTGTATTTTTGACCCTATTCTAAATTTCTATAGTGTCAGATTATCTCAATGAATTAAATGAAGCTCAAAAAGCTGCTGTTTTGCAAAAAGACGGTGCCATGATTATTATTGCTGGTGCAGGCTCTGGTAAAACACGTGTATTAACATATAGAATTGCTCATTTAATGAAGCAAGGTGTTGATGCATTTAGTATTTTATCTTTGACTTTTACGAACAAAGCTGCTCGTGAAATGAAAACTAGAATTGCCAAAATGGTTGGTGAAAGCGAAGCTAAGAATTTATGGATGGGTACTTTCCACTCCGTTTTTGCAAGAATTTTACGCTCAGAGGCGGATAAATTAGGGTATCCTAGAAATTTTACAATTTATGATACGCAAGATTCTGTTCGATTGATTTCTTCTATCATTAAAGAAATGGGCTTAGAGAAGGATAGGTATAAACCCAAACAGGTTTTGAGTCGTATATCTTCATTTAAAAACAGCTTGATTACTGTAAAAGCCTATTATCAAACTCCAGAATTAAAAGAAGCGGATGCAATGGCAAACCGTCCAAAAATAGGAGAAATTTACCATCAATATGTTGATCGTTGTTTTAAAGCTGGGGCAATGGATTTTGATGACTTATTGTTAAGAACTAATGAATTATTAACACGCTTCCCAGATGTGTTGGCAAAATATCAAGATAGATTCCGTTATATTTTGGTCGATGAGTACCAAGACACCAATCATTCGCAATATTTAATTGTGAGAGCCTTAGCAGACAGGTTTCAGAATATTTGTGTAGTTGGTGATGACTCTCAAAGTATCTATGCCTTTAGAGGGGCTAATATTCAGAATATCTTAAATTTTCAACGTGATTATGAAGATGTTAAGATTTATAAATTAGAGCAAAATTATCGATCTACAAGTAATATTGTGCAAGCGGCAAATAGTGTTATTGAAAAGAATAAAACCAAATTAGATAAAGAAATTTGGACAGCCAATGGTGAAGGTGAAAAAGTAAAAATAATGCGAACCCTTTCTGAGGGTGAAGAAGGTCGTTTTGTGGCGAATTCCATTTTTGATAATAAAATGAATCACCAACTCAAAAATGAAGCCTTTGCTATTTTGTACAGAACCAATGCTCAATCCAGAGCAATTGAAGATGCATTACGTAAAAAAGACATAGCTTATAATATTTATGGAGGTTTATCCTTTTATCAACGTAAAGAAATTAAAGATGTGTTGTCATATTTACGTCTGATTGTGAATCCTAATGACGAAGAAGCTCTAAAAAGAGTCATCAATTATCCTGCAAGAGGAGTAGGGCAGACTACTATTGAACGCTTAAGTGTTGCTGCCAATCATTATAAAAAATCAATTTATGAAATCTTAGAAAACTTAGATCAAATTGACATAAAAATTAATAGTGGTACAAAACTCAAATTGCAAAATTTTGTAATGATGATAAAGAGTTTTCAAATTGAAGCCGCTACAAAAAATGCATTTGAAGTTGCCGAATTTGTGGTGAAACAAACTAAGGTTATAAAAGAATTAGAAAAAGATGCAGCTCCTGAAGCAGTGAGTAGAGTCGAGAATGTACAAGAGCTACTAAATGGTTTGAAAGATTTTATTGAAGTACAAAAAGAAAAAGAAGAAGATGATTCGTTATCCTTTTTTCTTGAAGATGTAGCTTTAGCAAGTAGTATTGATAATGATAAAAATAAAGATATTGATAGTGTCTCTTTAATGACCATACATTTAGCAAAAGGGTTAGAGTTTCAGTATGTGTATATCGTTGGGTTGGAAGAAAATTTATTTCCTTCTGCGATGAGTATGAATACACGAAGCGAATTAGAAGAAGAACGACGTTTGTTTTATGTAGCATTGACCAGAGCTGAAAAACAAGCTTATTTATCTTATGCCCATTCTAGATATCGGTGGGGAAAATTAATAGATTGTGAACCAAGTCGATTTTTAGAAGAAATTGACGATAAATATGTCGATTTAATGGTGCCAAAAGTATCACCACAAATCAATAAATTTATCAATGAAGATATTTTTGGTACTGTACCTCAAGATAAGATAAGGTTCAAAAAACCAGTTACTAGAGATTTCCATAAAAAGAAAGTAAAACAAAAGATAAAACCAGAAACGATACAGATTAGTACTCCTAAAAATTTAAAAAAAGTGAGTAAAGTTCCTGGTAATTTATTTGATAGTAATATTACCGTTGGAAATGTTGTTAGACATTCAAAATTTGGTAGAGGAGAAGTGATAAGTTTAGAAGGTTTAGGGTCTAATAAAAAAGCAGAAATAGCATTTGATACTGTAGGGAAAAAGAAATTATTATTGCAATTTGCCAAACTTAAAATTTTAGGATAAAACTTATTTAACATTAGAAATTTGTAATTTGGTAATAGCTAAATAAAGTAGTTTCTTTGTTCGTTATAATTACTTAATAAAAAATAGAATAGATGGAGTTTGATTTAGAATACAATTCAGCAAGAGAACATTTGATTATACCAGAATACGGACGTCATGTTCAGAAACTGGTAAATCATTGTATAGCACTTGAAACAAAAGAGGAACGCAATAAAATGGCGAATGCTATAATTGATGTAATGGGTAATTTACAACCGCATTTAAGAGATGTGCCAGATTTCAAGCATAAATTATGGGATCAGATTTTTATCATGTCTGATTTTAAATTAGATGCTGAATCTCCATACAATACACCTTCACAAGAAGAATTGACAGCTAAGCCTGATAAATTAGGTTATCCGAAATCGGCTTCTAAGTATAAATTTTATGGTAATAATATTCAAACCATGATTGATACAGCATTAACTTGGGAAGAAGGAGACCTTAAAGAAGCATTGGTTTTTACTATTTCCAATCATATGAAAAAGTGTTATTTGAATTGGAATAAAGATACAGTTGATGATGAAGTGATTTTCAAACATTTAACAGAGCTTTCAGGTGGTAAAATTAACTTATCAACTGCTGATGAAACATTGTCAGAAAGTAAAAATTTACTAAGAAAAAAAGTCTCTAACAAGCATAAGAACAATAATAACGGTAAAGGAAAGTTTAGTAAGCATAACAAATCAAATAAACCTTATAGAAAAAGGTAATTAAACTTTTCAATAAATAATGGGTACTTTTAAAATAGAAGGAGGGCATCAATTAAAAGGAGAAATTACACCTCAAGGAGCTAAAAATGAAGCTTTGCAAATTCTATGTGCAGTATTATTGACACCAGAAGAAGTAATTATTTCTAACATTCCAGATATTAAAGATGTCAATAAATTGATGAATTTATTAGAAAGCTTAGGTGTGAAAGTTCAAAAGAAAGGACAAAGCACTTATAGTTTTCAAGCCGATAATATAAATCTCGATTATTTAGAAACTCAGAAATTTAGAGAAGAAGGTAGTGGTTTAAGAGGCTCTATAATGATTGTTGGCCCTATGTTAGCTAGGTTTGGTAAAGGGTACATTCCTAAACCAGGCGGTGATAAAATAGGAAGAAGGCGTTTAGATACGCATTTTGAGGGCTTTATGAAACTTGGTGCTGATTTTCGTTTCAATAAAGAAGATCACTTTTATGGAGTAGAAGCTAAGTCTTTAAAAGGAACTTACATGTTGTTAGATGAAGCTTCTGTTACAGGTACAGCAAATATTGTTATGGCTGCGGTTTTAGCTGAAGGAAAAACTACGATATATAACGCAGCATGCGAACCTTATTTGCAACAATTATGTAAAATGTTAAATAGAATGGGTGCCAAAATAACTGGTATTGGTTCTAATATGATTTATATTGATGGTGTTAAATCTTTAGGTGGCACAACACATAGAATGCTACCAGATATGATTGAAATTGGTAGTTGGATTGGACTTGCAGCAATGACCAAAAGTGAATTGACTATCAAAGATGTTAGTTGGGATGATTTAGGAGTAATACCTAATATTTTTAGAAAATTAGGAATTACTGTTGAACGTAAAGGCAATGATATTCACATTCCAAAACATGAGAATGGGTACGAGATTCAAAATTATATTGACGGTTCTATTTTAACCATTTCTGACGCACCTTGGCCAGGTTTCACACCTGATTTATTAAGTATAATATTAGTAGTTGCTACACAAGCAAGAGGGAGTTTGTTGATACATCAAAAAATGTTCGAAAGCCGTTTATTCTTTGTAGATAAATTGATTGATATGGGAGCTAAAGTTATTTTATGTGATCCGCATAGAGCTACTGTAATAGGTCATGATTTTGAATCAAGCCTAAAAGCGACTACCATGACTTCTCCAGATATTAGAGCAGGAGTTTCTTTATTAATTGCAGCACTTTCTGCAAAAGGAATATCTACAATTCATAATATTGAACAAATAGATAGAGGCTATGAACGAATTGATGAACGTTTAAGAGCTATCGGAGCTAAAATCACTAGAATAGATTAAGTCTTATAAGTATTTCAGTCTTGTTTTACCGTAATAAATACTGTCTGAGTAATTTGAATTGAGATAGGTAAACTCTTGTTAAATTATAATTTACAACCCTACATTCAAAAAGCATAATTTTTATATAATGTCAATATGTCATTTCTAAACAATTGGCAGTACTTTTGTATGATATTTTATAAATTAAAAGATTCATAAGAATGATTACAGAAGAAAATAAAAACGAAGAAGAGATACAAGATACAGAGCAGGTAGGTGAAGAACAAAATGAAGCTACTGAAAGTACTGATAAAGTAGATGTAGAGGCAACTTCAGAAGAAAAAATTCAACAAGAGAAAGATAAGTATCTGCGTTTATTTGCTGAGTTTGAAAATTATAAAAAACGAACTAGTAAAGAAAGAATAGAGTTATTTAAAACTGCCAATCAAGAATTAATGACAGTTTTATTGCCAATTTTGGATGATTTTGACAGAGGTTTACAAGAAATTAAAAAGGTAAAAGATAAAAACTTATTGAAAGGTATGGAACTTATCAATGAGAAATTGAAAAACACATTGAAGCAAAAAGGTCTTACTATTGCTGAGGTAAAAAAAGGAGATACTTTTGATGCTGAAATTCATGAAGCAATAACACAAATTCCTGCCCCGTCACCTAAATTGAAAGGTAAAATTATCGATGTGATAGAAAACGGATATAAGTTAGGCGATAAAATAATTAGATTTCCTAAAGTAATTATTGGTCAATAATTATCAGATTTAAATTAGTTTAAAACAATAGAAGAGTGAAAAAAGATTATTACGAAATTTTAGGAATCAGTAAAAGTGCAACTGAAAAGGAAATAAAAAAGGCATATCGTAAAAAAGCCATTCAATACCATCCTGATAAAAACCCTGATGATAAATCAGCAGAAGATAAATTTAAAGAAGCCGCAGAAGCTTATGAGATTTTAAGTAATGCTGATAAGAAAGCTCGTTATGACCAATATGGTCACGCAGCATTTGAAGCTGGTGGCGGTAGTGGCTTTGGCGGCGGCGGTATGAATATGGATGATATATTTAGTCAGTTTGGTGATGTTTTTGGTGGTTTTAGTGGTGGTGGTTTTTCAGGTTTTGGTGGAGGAAATGCTAGAGTAAAAGGTAGTAATCTTAGAATTAGAGTGAAATTATCATTAGAAGAAATAGTTAATGGTGTTGAAAAGAAAGTTAAGGTAAAACGTTTAATAAAAGCTAAAGGCGTTACTTATAAAACATGTACTGCATGTAATGGTCAAGGTCAAGTCACTAGAATTACCAATACTATTTTAGGTAGAATGCAAACAGCAACTACCTGCCCAACTTGTCATGGTGCAGGTGAGTCTATCGATCATAGACCAAGTGGAGCAAATGCTCAAGGCCTGATTGAAAAAGAAGAAAATGTTTCTATTAAAATTCCTGCTGGTGTTGTTGAAGGCGTACAGTTAAAGGTTTCAGGTAAAGGTAATGAAGCTCCGGGTAATAGTATTTCAGGAGATTTGTTGGTTGTTATTCAAGAAAAACCACATGATAAACTAAAAAGAGAGGGTAATAATTTACATTATGACATGTATGTAAGTATTCCTGAAGCTATTTTAGGAGAAAGTAAAGAAATAGATACTTTAACAGGTAAGGTTAGGATAAAAATAGAAGCAGGTACGCAATCTGGTAAAATTTTACGCTTACGCGGAAAAGGACTCCCAAGCTTGGATGGATATGGTAAAGGAGATTTATTAATCCATGTAAATGTATGGACACCAAAAAATTTATCAAAAGATCAAAAAATATTTTTTGAACAAGTAAAAACTGATGGAAACTTTAAACCATTACCGTCAAATTCTGACAAATCTTTTTTTGAAAAGGTAAAAGATATGTTTTCATAAAAAATAAATTAAAAAGACTATAAAATTGTTTGTTAATAGAATAAATTTATTATTTTTGCACCTCGTTTAGAAATAACAAATTTAAAGTTTTAGATAATGTCAAGAGTTTGTGAATTAACAGGAAAAAAAGCAATGGTTGGGAATAACGTTTCTCACTCAATGAATAAAACTAAAAGAAAGTTTCACGCTAATTTAATGAAAAAGCGTTTTTATATTCCTGAAGAAGATAAGTGGATTACCTTAAAAGTATCTGCATCAGCTTTAAAAAACATCAATAAAAAAGGCATTTCTGCTGTAATTAAAGAAGCTAAAGCAAAAGGCTTTTTAAAAAAAAGTAAATAATGGCAAAAAAAGGAAATAGAATTCAGGTTATATTAGAATGTACAGAACACAAAGAAAGTGGTAAGCCAGGTACTTCTAGATATATTACAACAAAGAATAAAAAGAACTCTCCTGACAGAATGGAATTGAAAAAATTCAACCCTATCTTAAAGAAAATGACAGTTCATAAAGAAATTAAGTAACTCTTGAATTTTATTCAAGAAAAACACAATATACAATGGCAAAGAAATCAGTAGCATCATTACAAACAGGTTCAAAAAGATTGACTAAAGCAGTTAAAATGGTAAAATCTCCAAAAACAGGAGCTTACTCTTTTGTTGAATCAGTTATGGATCCTTCTAAAGTAAACGACTTTTTTAGTAAAAAATAATCGTTACGCCTTACAAAATATAAAAGCTACTTTC
>DOIV01000140.1 GCA_003511845.1 Flavobacteriaceae bacterium
CCAAAATAAAAAAGGAATAAATCAAAAAGATTCCTGCTTTCGCAGGAGTGACAACATATGAAAAAACGAAAACTACGCATTAACGGTCATTCCCACTTATTACCTTATCCTGAAGAGATTCCTCAGTTTATGAAAGACAAAGGTATTTTTTGGGTTGATAAAGATCGGAAATTCATGCTCCAAAAAAATTGGAAACGACCAGTAACGGATTCTAGTTTCTTTTTGGATGAAAAATTAGAATGGATGGAGCGTTTCAATATTGACCATGCTGTAGTTTTAAATTTATCTCAACTCTATGGTAATGGGTTGCGACTAGAAGAAATGAAAAAAGCCTTGCGTTTTCAAAATGATTTTAATGCCAAAGTACAACAAGACTATCCTTCAAAATTTACTACAGGGTTTGTCGTTCATCCAGGGTTTGTACGTGGCGCCTGTTGGGAAATTGAGCGTTGTGTAGAACAGTTAGGCATGCAACTTTTGTGCCTACCCACACATTATATGGATACCATTGGTACTTGGCGATGTATTTTTGATGAAGAAAATGAACCGATTTTTGAATTGGCTAGTAAGTACAATTTGGCCGTTGAAATCCACCCTTATGATGGTGAAAAATTTATTTTATTAGAAAATACTTCTTGGCGATTTCATTTGATATGGATGCTTGCCCAGTGTGCAGATGCATATCATTTTTTAACCTTGAGTGGTTATCAAGACAAATATCCGAATATGCGAGTCTGTTTTGCTCATGGTGGGCAATTATCACAAATTAATTTAGGAAGACGTATTCAAGGTTTTGATGGCAGACCCGATTTATTTGAAGGACAAGAACACCCAAGAAAAGCTGTTGGGCACAAAAATATATTTTTCGACACCTTAGTTCATGATACTGGTTCTCTAAAATTATTGGTAGAAAACCAAGGCTATAAACAAGTTGTTATGGGTTTAGATGATCCGTATCCTTTAGGTGAAATGGAAAGCGAAACACAATCTTCTTATCCAGGAAAAATTTTAGATTTAGCTAAGGAACGTAATATTATTACCCCAGATGAATACGATGCCATTTGGGAAGATAATGTGATACAATGGCTGTGTGGAGATGATAAATCTGCTAAAGAAAAACTAGTGAAGAGAATTTTGGGTTGATAAAATATAAAGACCTCACAGGTTTTGAAAACCTGTGAGGTCTAAGTGATTTATAGTGTTCCTATTCTATCTTATCTAAGCTATGTTTTTAAAGAAAAACTGGCTAAACGAATTTTATGCTAATGCACTTCAACAACTTCTTTAATTTGAGGAGCATATCTTTTAATAGTTGCTTCAACACCATTTTTAAGTGTCATTTGATTTACAGAACAATCAATACAAGCACCTAACAATTCAACTTTAACGACATCATTCTCTATAGATATTAATGAAATATCTCCTCCATCAGCCTGTAAAAAAGGTCTAATTTCGTCTAATGCAGCTTCTACTTTTGTTATTAATTCGTTTTCAGTCATAAATATTATTTTGTACTACAACCTGCCATAGTTGTTATTTTTACAATTTCAGTTGGTGGTAAATCATCATTTCGTTTTACCAATTGTGATACCATATTTTTAGTGATACCAATAAAAGTATTTTCTAATGGAGTATCATCCTGTAAAGCAACTGGATGACCAGCATCACCCGCTTCTCTAATACTTTGCACTAAAGGAATTTCGCCTAAAAATGTGGTATTAATATCTTGGGCTAAATTTCTTGCTCCATCTTTACCAAAAATATAATATTTATTATCTGGCAATTCAGCAGGTGTAAAATAGCTCATATTTTCGATAATACCTAATACAGGTACATTAATATTTTCTTGTTCAAACATTGCCACACCCTTTTTAGCATCTGCTAAAGCAATATTTTGAGGTGTACTTACTATAACGGCTCCAGTAACCGGAACTGCTTGTACTATTGACAAATGAATATCGCCAGTACCTGGAGGTAAATCAATCAACATAAAATCTAACTCTCCCCAATCTGCATCAAAAATCATTTGATTTAAGGCTTTAGAAGCCATTGCACCACGCCATATTACGGCTTGATTTGATTGCGTAAAAAAACCTAACGATAACAGTTTAACGCCATAGCTTTCAACAGGTACCATTTTTGAACGCCCGTTGACATTTCTTGCTGTTGGTTTTGCTTCGGCTACATCAAACATAATAGGCATTGAAGGTCCGTAAACATCTGCATCTAAAATCCCAACTTTGAATCCCATTTTTACTAAAGTAACTGCTAAATTAGCCGTTAAGGTAGATTTACCAACACCACCTTTACCAGATGCTATGGCTATGATATTTTGGATACCTGCAACTTTTTTTGCCTTAATCGCATTATTGGCTGCACTTTTAGTTGCCGTATCAGGAGTATTCGCTTTAACATTTACTTTAACATCAATCTTTTGATCTACTTTTTCATGTATCACTTTCATAATCTCAACTTCCATCTTCTTTTTGGCTTGCAACGTAGGGTTTCCAATGGTAACGTCTACAATTACCTCATTACCAAATGTAACTACATTGGTCACAAATTTACTTTCAATTAAACTTTTTCCCTCACCCGGAGCAGTAATGGTTTCTAAAGCATTGTATATATCTTGTTTGCTAAATTTCATATGTGTTTTATTACTATCTATTATATTATCTAGATAATATATATTGTAAATTACAAATATAAGGTTTACGCTTCAATAAATAAAAGGTTTTTCGGTAACAATTATCACCTAATTTAATTCAAGAAAAAAACTTCTTCAAGATCCCAATTTGCTCTAATATTCAAAATGGTATGGATATAAATGACTTCTTCTGGTTGTGCTTTTAATAAATAATTACCTGTATCCCATTTTTTATTTTTATTATCATCATAAATTACACGTATCATGTATTTGCCTGGAATAATATTTGCAAAATTGTAATCTTGCTCTTTAACTGCATAAATTTCATTAAAAACAGCACCTTTTTCAGTTAGTAATTGAACTATGACAGGATAACGCTTTACACCTTGCAAGGTAAGAAACAGTTTTCCATAATCTGTTTCTTTCTTTGTTTTTAAAGTGTATTTTAAGGTGTCAATACTAGCATGACCAAAAAAATTAGTAATGGCTTCGGGTAATATTTTAATAGCGTACTTTTTATCGTACTCTTTTTTAAAATCAAAAAGAATTTCTGTTTTATCCTTTGAAATTTGAGTGGTATAATTCATTGGCAAACTATCATTGTCGCTGAAATTAACTTTAGTAGTGTCAATATAATGAATTGGTGTATTACTTATCAATTTAAAGGTACCATTCATATGTAAAATACTAGAAGTTGAACTACTTATTGACAATGAATCTATCTCTTTTTTTCTTAATTTCACAACAACAGTATCCAAAAAGCTATTATTTGACACTTTAAATTGAATAGAATCCTTTATATTTCGTGTAAAGTAATAATTAAGCGTGTCCTTCTCTTTTTCAAAATTTGAGAAACTTTTAAAATCGGCCGATTCTACCAAAGCTTCAACCTTTAAACTATCAGCAATCCCTTCATAACCAAATTGAATATGCCCTTTACTAATCTCAGATGGTCTTGTCAATTTATAAGGAAGTATTTCATTAAACAAATTGATGGCATAACTAGTATCAGATGGAACAGAAATGTGTTTTTTTACAAAACCTATTTTATCTTCTTTTGGATTGAACTTATAATTCTTAGACTTATCGCTTAAAGCTATTAACATATATTCACCCGCTTTAATATTTGTGATTTCCCAAAATGTAGAATCTAATGTGCTACCAACATATAAAGGTTTTTCATTATAAATGATAGAATCTGTATACGCATCATTAAATTCATACAATAGAACTGTTATGTTTTTATCTGGAGTAATTTCAAAAGCATCGGTAACAGTTCCAGAAACTTTTAAAGAATCTATAATTGGCCCAGTAGAAAAAACATATTTAAAATTACTTAACACATTACCTTCGTTATTATCAACTATACTCTGTCCAAAATTAAATGTATATGTGGTATTATCTTTAAGTGTATCTAAAATCTTAATAGAGATATACTTACTAGGCACACCCATAGGTGAGATTATAGGTTGATTTTTTAAAGGTGGAGACACTACCAATTGTGAAAACAACTCTTTTAGCTTTATATATTCATCAAAATAAATCTTAATTTCTTTTTCATTAAAATTGGTTGTTAAATGAGACGGACTTGCTTTAATCAAAATTGGAGCATCCATATCTTTATCACCACCAGTAGGTCTACTTCTTTTAGCACAATCTGAAAGTAAAAAAATTGCAACTAAAAATCCTAGAAATATTGAAAAGCGTTTATTCATACTTTGAAATTAAATGCAAATTAACAATTATTTTATTCAGTATATGTCATAGTTGCAATACTTAACTTTATATTATTAGATTTTAACAGTTGTAAAGCACAGGCTTCAAGAGTTGCCCCTGTGGTTATCACATCGTCAATTAATAGAATATGCATATTTTCAAAGCGTTTTACATCTGTCAAATGAAAAATCTCTTGAACATTTTTCCAGCGATCAAATCTCTTTTTTAATGTTTGAGTTTCTGTAACCGATTTCCTGACTAGAATATCTTCAACATATATTGCTCCAATAATTTTTGAAAGACTCAAGCCAAAAGTAGTCAATTGATTATAGCCTCTTTCTTTTAACTTTTTCACATGTAATGGTACTGGAACGATACAATCTACACCTGTAAATCTTTTACTTTTTTTTAATTCATGACCTAACCAATCTCCTAAAAAAACGCCTACTTCTTGGTGTCCATAATATTTTAACTGATAAATTAATTGTTGAGATATTCCTTTTGTTTTATAAAATAATAATGCTGTTCCGTATTCTATAGGTATACGTCCGAAAAATGTTTGCTCTACTTTATTATTTATTTCTTCAGTAAAGTTTGTCACGGGCAATTCAAATCTACATTTTAAACAAACTATAATTTCGTTTTTTAATAACTGTTCTTTACAGCATAAACAAACTTTAGGAAAAAATAAATGGTAAATCTCTTTAAAAAATTGCATCTTTGGCGAATTAATTGATGAATTTAAGTGTTATTTTATTAAAAACACAACATTGCAAAAGAAAAAAGCATTTTTTAAAGAAGCAGTAAAAAATATTAAAACCTCTGGTACAATAGTACCAAGTTCTAAATATCTAATTCAAAAAATGCTCAAAGTTGTAGATTTCTCCAAGGCAAAAATTATTGTTGAATATGGTTCAGGCAACGGTATAATTACTAAAGAAATTTTAAAAAAACTTGATAAAAACGGTCAGCTTATATGTTTTGAAATTAACTCAGAGTTTTACAAACATATTCAAACAATAAATGACCCAAGACTTACTGTTCTTAATGAATCGTGTGAAAATATAAGGTTCGTCTGTGACAAGCTAAATATTAAAAAAATTGATTGTATTATTTCTAGCTTACCTTTAACAAATATACCAGACAAAATCACAGAAAAAATATTAAATCAAAGTTACCTTCAGTTAAAAGAAAATGGTTGTTTTTTACAATATCAATATACATTAACCTACTTCAAAAAAATGAAAAAAATATATAAAAGTGTTGATTTAGGTTTTGAAATAAGAAACATACCACCTGCTTTTATCTATAAATGCAAAAAAATATAAGCATTTTGCACAATATTTTTCTAAATTTGCGTTTTAGCATAGAATACAAACACAAACCCCTAAAATTAAATTTTAATTATGGAAGAACAAAAATCATCTTCAAACAAAAAAATTATTATCATTGCTTTGTTAGCTTTGCTAGCTGCACTAGGAGTTTACACGATGCGTATCAGCTCAAAATTTAAAGAAGCAGAAAGCTTTTTAAAAGAAGAGAAAAAGCAAATACTAAGTAATTTAACTTCTATGGAAGAAAAATACGATACAGCTATTGCTCAAAACAATTCTATGTCTGAAGAATTAACCATTGAAAGAGATAGAATTATTGCTTTTAAAGACTCTGTAACAAATTTAAAAAATGCCAATTGGTCTTTAATTAGACGTTATAAAGGGCAAATAGGAAAACTTGAAGCTACTAATAGTAGATTAATGGCTGTAGCTGACTCTTTATTCTTAGTTAATAATGATTTAACGATACAAAGAGATAGTATTACAGGTAAACTAATAGAACAAACAAGTGCTAATGACACTTTAATGGCTCAGAATACTGATTTAGCTGCAAAAGTTAAAATTGGTGGTGCTTTACGTGCAAATAGCATAAAAGCGATGGCTATGAGATTAAGAGGTAATGGTAAATTTACTGAAACATCTAAAGCTCAAAAAGCAGAAGCTATTCGTGTTACATTTAGAATAGAAGCTAATGAAATTGCTATACCAGGTGATAAAGATGCTTTTATTGTAATTCAAAACCCAAGCGGCAAAGTAATTAGCGAAAAAGGCACCTTTACATTAAGAAATGGTAAAGACATGCCATATACAGACAAAACTGTTGTTCCTTATAAAAATGCAGAAGAAGATGTGGTTATGTTTGTTGAAAATATAACTCAAAAGTTTGTTAAAGGTACTTATTCTGTAAAAGTTTATGTAGAGGGTAATTTAGTTGGTGCTACAAGATTAGAATTAAAAGATGCTTTTTTAGGTTTATAATAATCTAAAATAATAACCTTTAAAAAAGGTGTAAATACTTTAAAGTATTTGCACCTTTTATTTTTATAGAAAAACTATATTTATATATTTTTGCACTATGGCGAAACAAGAAGACAAATTCAAAAAAGTAATTTCTCATGCAAAGGAATACGGTTATGTATTTCAAAGTAGTGAAATATATGATGGCTTAAGTGCTATTTATGATTATGCACAAAATGGCGTAGAACTCAAAAAAAACATACGTGACTATTGGTGGAAAGCAATGGTACAAATGAATGATAATATTGTAGGTTTAGACTCTGCTATATTTATGCACCCAACAATCTGGAAAGCTTCAGGGCATGTTGATGCTTTTAACGACCCACTAATTGACAATAAAGATTCTAAGAAAAGATATAGAGCAGATGTTTTAATTGAAGATTATTGTGCTAAAATTGAAACTAAAATTGATAAGGAAGTTAAAAAAGCTGCCAAACGCTTTGGTGACTCCTTTAATAAGGATGAATTTACCTCGACAAATTCACGAGTTTTAGGTTATCAAGAAAAAATCAATACTATCCTTTCAAGAATGGGGAAATCTTTAGAAAATGAAGATTTAGCTGACATCAAAGCATTAATAGAAGAACTAGAAATTGCTGACCCATTATCTGGATCAAAAAATTGGACTGATGTTAAACAATTTAATCTTATGTTTGGCACCAAGCTAGGTGCTTCTGCAGAAAGTGCAATGGATTTATATTTACGCCCTGAAACTGCTCAAGGTATTTTTGTTAATTTTTTAAATGTACAAAAAACGGGTAGAATGAAAATTCCTTTTGGGATAGCTCAAACTGGAAAAGCATTTAGAAATGAAATTGTAGCCCGTCAATTTATTTTTAGAATGCGTGAATTTGAACAAATGGAAATGCAATTTTTTATAAAACCTGGTACTCAAAAAAAATGGTTTGACCATTGGAAAGAGACGAGATTGAAATGGCATTTATCTTTAGGATTGGGAGCAGATAATTACCGCTTTCACGATCATGAGAAATTAGCTCATTATGCCGATGCTGCAACAGATATTGAATTTAAATTCCCTTTCGGATTTAAAGAATTGGAAGGTATTCACTCTCGTACAGATTTTGATTTAAGTCAACATGAAAAATTCTCTGGTAAAAAATTACAGTATTTTGACCATGAAGAAAATAAAAACTATGTACCTTATGTTTTAGAAACATCAATCGGATTAGATAGAATGTTCTTGGCTGTTTTTTCAAATGCACTAGTTGAAGAAGAATTAGAAAATAATACTACACGTACAGTTTTAAAATTACCAGCAGTTTTAGCTCCAAACAAAGCGGCTATTTTACCTTTAGTAAAAAAAGATGGTTTACCTGATCTTGCTAAAAAAATTGTAGAAGATTTAAAATGGGACTTTAACGTTGTTTATGATGAAAAAGATGCTGTAGGTAGGCGTTATAGAAGGCAAGATGCAAATGGCACACCTTTTTGTATTACTGTTGATCACACTACCTTAGAAGATAATACTGTAACTATTCGCAATAGAGACACCATGGAACAGAGTCGTGTGAAAATTGAAAACTTAAAAAATATTATCAAAAAAGAAGTTGATGTTAAAAATTGGCTGATGAAAATGTAATATTTTCTCATTATATAAATTGACTTAAAAAAACCGCTCAGTGAGCGGTTTTTTTAAGTTTTTGAATATCTTAAAATCTATACCCGAAAGAAGCTCCTAGCCTTGGTACTAACTCAGTAGCATACTTGTCATTTGAAGAAAATACATTTCTTCCAACCCCACCAAAAAACTCAAAGGCAAAGC
>DOIV01000255.1:0-1020 GCA_003511845.1 Flavobacteriaceae bacterium
TGGGTTCAGGTTCTTTTACAAGATCTGGTGTTAATTATCAAGCTGGAGCCAAAACACCGATGTCGGCAATTTTTGCAGCAATTTTTTTAATGATAGTTTTATTATTGTTTTCTAATTATGCTGCTTATTTACCAAAGCCCGCTATGGGAGGTATTATTTTATTAGTAGGTTATAACTTAATTGATTTTCATCACATCAAACAAGTAGTAAAAACTAGTGGTAGAGAAATAATTGTGCTAAGTACTACTCTTTTTGGCACACTGTTTTTTGAATTAGAAACTGCTCTTTTTTCTGGAATAGCATTGTCTTTATTTTTCTATTTAGAAAAAACTGCCAAGCCAAATATTGCTGAATTGGGCATGTCAAAAAATCATCGGTTTATTAATGTAATTAGAGACTCATCGATTAAAGTGTGTCCGCAATTAAAAATTGTAAGAATTGATGGCTCCATTTATTTTGGTGCTTTAGAGGTAGTATCTGACTATTTTAATAATTTATACGAAAAAGAAGAAGTTAAGCATGTTTTAATTATAGCTAAAGGAATTAATTTTATTGATTTGGCAGGCGCAACATGGCTAAGTCACGAAACTTATAAATGGCAAAAAAGAGGTGGTGGTATTTACTTTGCTGGATTAAAAATTGTAAGTCAGCAAATACTTAAAAAAGGTGGGTTTAGAGAAGAAATTGGAGAAGAAAATTTTTATGAAGATAAATTAACCGCGATTGATGAGATTTACAAAAAACTAGACAAAAATATTTGTAAAGATTGCGAGGCTAAAATTTTTCATGAGTGTTAATCCTAGTCTGTATTACCATACTATTTTGTATATTTATACTTTCCTTTTTGCAAGGAAATGTTTTTAGCCATTACAAACGAACTTAAATAAAACTCTACAAATCAATGAAGTGTAACATGAGTAACTTTAAGAATGGTGATTTGAGAGTACTTTCGTATCCATATTAACTATATAAAATTAAATACTATGCATTTTGAAATGATTTATGACAAAAGTCTTGCAC
>DOIV01000255.1:1042-3925 GCA_003511845.1 Flavobacteriaceae bacterium
AGAAAAAAGTAGTTTAGACTTTAATAATGTAAGTATGTCTTTATTGTTGAATAAATTTAGAGAGGAAGATAAACGATAGTTTGATTTCAAATTAATAATTAATAATTAATTACATCTTATAGTTGGTGTAAGTTTATGTAAAAAATTGTTAAAAAGATAATAAAAAATCAAATAAAGCAATGATTTTTTTTATCTGTGCTAAATGTTACATTTAGTAGTTTTCCTTAATCTTACATTTGTGGTATCTTTTAACGTTTAAACTTTATAATATGCATTTTGAATTAATTTATGACAAAAGTCTTGCACACGCAAGCTACTTTATTGGTTGCCAAAAAGTAGGCGTTGCCGCTATTATTGACCCAAAAAGAGATGTAGATGTGTACATTGAAATGGCTAAAAAAAATAACATGAAAATTACTCATGTTTTAGAAACACATATTCATGCAGATTTTTTAGCTGGTTCTAGAGAAATATCTAAGCTTACAGGTGCGAAAATGTATGTGTCTGACGAAGGTGGAGAAGGTTGGGAATATGAAATTACTGGGTTTCCTCTTGTAAAATTAAAACATAAAGATGAGTTTATGGTGGGTAACCTAAAATTTGAAGTAATACATACTCCAGGACATACTCCAGAAAGTATTAGTTTTTTGTTGACAGATACACCAGCAAGTCCTGAGCCAGTAATGTATTTTACAGGAGATTTTGTTTTTGTTGGGGATATTGGAAGACCAGATTTATTAGAAAAAGCAGCAGGAATAATGGGAACTGCTGACGCAGGTGCTATACAAATGTATGATTCAATTAAAAGTTTTAACGAATTACCAAATCATATTCAAGTATGGCCTGCTCATGGTGCAGGTTCTGCCTGTGGTAAAGCTTTAGGTTCTGTACCAAGTTCAACTGTGGGTTATGAAAAACTCCGTAACTGGGCGTTTCAATATGGAGATGATAAACAAGGATTTATCGATTACTTATTGTTAGACCAACCAGAGCCACCTAAGTATTTCGCAATGATGAAAAGTTTAAATAAAATTGACAGAAGAGTAATAACTGAAGTGCCTAAACTAAAAAGTCTAAGTAGCTCTGAATTTAACGAAAGTTTTTCAAAAGGAGTAAAACTTTTTGATGCTAGAGAAAAACAAGACTTTGCTAAAGGGTTTATTCCAGGATCTATCAATGCTCCTGCTAGTGATAACTTTTTTGCAACCAAAATAAGTCTTTATGTAAATTATAATGAAGATATTATGCTTCTTGCAGATGAATCTCAGTTAGACGAGCTTACTAGAAAATTAATGCGAATTGGACTTGACAATGTAAAAGGATTTATTTCATCAACTGATGCTTATGACGGAGAGCTTGAAAAAGTTAATTTTGTGAGTATGGAGGAAATGGAATCCTTAAAAAATCAAGGAACTCTTGTCGTTGACCTAAGAGGTGTTTCTGAGTATAAAGAAGGACATGTTGAGGGAGCAAAAAATGTATATTTTGGTACAATTGAAGATAATTTAGACCAAATACCAAAAGACAAAAAAGTAATTGTTCATTGTCAAAGTGGTCATAGAGCTTCTATTGCTTATTCTGTTTTAGTAAAAAATGGGTATACTAATATTCTTAATTTTTCTGGAGGAATGAATGAATGGCTAAAAAAGGATAAACCTGTTGTTTTAGGAAAATAGAATTATCAAAAAACAAGTTTGATTAAAGACCATCTTAACAGGTGGTCTTTTTGTTTATTTTACTTTTAGTAAAATAAGACCGTTGCAAAAGGAGATTATTTGTTCATGCCTTTGTTTAATTTTGTAACAGTCTTAAAATGCTAATACTGTTCTTTTTCATTAGGGAAATCACCACTTTTAACATCTGTAATATAGCTTTTAAAAGCTCCATTCATTTCAGTATACAAATCTAGATATCTACGTAAAAATCTAGGATTAAATTCATGTGTCATTCCTAACATATCATGTATGACCAATACTTGTCCGTCAACACCATTACCTGCACCAATACCAATAACTGGTATATTGATACTTTCAGCAACTTCTTTAGCTAATTTTGCAGGTACTTTTTCTAACACCAAACCAAAACAACCTAATTTCTCTAATAATTTAGCATCTTTTTTAAGTTGTTTTGCCTCATCTTCTTTTTTGGCTCTTACGGTATACGTTCCGAATTTATAAATAGATTGTGGTGTTAAACCCAAATGCCCCATTACTGGAATACCAGAGGTTAAAATACGAGATATTGATTCTGCAATTTCTTCACCGCCTTCTAATTTTACTGCATGTGCACCTGATTCTTTCATTATTCTTATGGCAGAATCTAATGCTTTTCTTGAATTACCTTGATAACTTCCAAAAGGCAAATCTACTAAAACCAAACAGCGTTCAATGGCTCTAACAACTGATGATGCATGATAAATCATTTGGTCTAATGTAATTGGCAATGTAGTTTCGTGACCTGCCATAACATTTGAAGCAGAATCGCCCACTAAAATAATATCAATACCTGCATGATCTACAATCTTAGCCATGGTATAATCATATGCGGTTAGCATGGCTATTTTCTCGCCATTTTTCTTCATTTCAACTAGAGACTTGGTAGTTATTCTTTTGTATTCTTTTTTTGCTGTTGACATATTTTAAAGTTTGAAGTCAGGAGACCTAAGTCTAAAACCGAATTAAATAGTTGTTTTGTGATCTTTTTTTACAGGTTCCCATTCTTTTTTTAAGATGGTTGGGAAAATCATTGGTGCTATATTTTTTACTGGTGCATATAAAATTGAGCTTTGTAAGTTTTCTTCTTTAACAATTGGTAAAGCTCTATTTAATTTATCAAAGATAATTAAAACCACACTCAGTATCAATCCTATTTTAAGAAATCCGA
>DOIV01000255.1:4223-7972 GCA_003511845.1 Flavobacteriaceae bacterium
AAAAATACTAATTTGTTAGAAGTTGAAAGACTGGAGATTGAAATTTTTTATCTAATTCATATTTTTAGTCTTAAAATTTTGGTGTTTCACACCTTTTCTACTACAATGGTTTCTCCTACATAAACCAATAACTTTTTAACCTTTTTATAACCTAATTGCTCTATAGTTGCCCCATAATTCTGAAGTTGANNAATCCTATTTTAAGAAATCCGAAAGCGGCTCCAAATAATTTATTTACAATACCTAAAGCAACAGTATCTGCTATTTTTGTCAATATTTTCCCTGTAAAAGAAATCAAAACCACAATAATGAAAAAGGTAATTGCAAAAGCTATTATCTGAATGTATTTTTCAGTCCAGTCTACACTATTCTTTAAATAATTTGCTACAATATATGAAAAATGTATGGCTCCGTATAAGCCTATGGCTAATGCAACTAATGAAGTGACTTCTACAAAAAAACCTTTCATAAAGCCTCTTACCAATCCGAAAAGAAGTAATGCTACTAGTATAATATCTATAGTATTCATGGGTTGAATTTTGGTAAAAATACTAATTTGTTAGAAGATGAAGGGCGGAATATGTAGGTTTCTTTTCTTCTGACTTTTGTCTTTTTTATACTTGTTCTACAATAATATTCTCACCCACATAAACCAATACTTTTTTAACCACTTTATAGTCCAATTGCTCAATTACAGATCCGTAATTTTGTAGTTGAAGATGGTGTTTTTTATCTAATTTTCCTGTTTTATAATCGATAATTATAGCTTCTTTTTCTGTATTTATCACCAATCTATCAGGAATAATTATTCCTCCAGATTGTGTAAATATTTCACGTTCATTATAAATTGAATTATTTTTATGATAATAGATTTCTAATTCTGGGTGGCTTATAATTTGATTTAATAAATTTTTAATAAATTTTTTTTCATTATCCTTTAACACTCCTTTTGCTACATACTTTTCAATAGCTCCATCAAGATCTTCAGCAGTAATAATTTGAGCCATTATTTCATGAATCAAATTTCCGTAAGTAATAGATTCACCCTCTTCGGTATCCCATAACAACGCTGAGTTTGCCACAATAGCAATATTATGTGCTTGCCATGAAGTACTTAATAGTTGATTGAATTGAGGCGGATTTTCTTTAAGTATTGGTTTTTTAGAAACTCTTTTTGCTTCTCCAAAATGATACTCAAATTGACTGTCATTCCATAATTGGAGTTTTTGTATATAATCAATTAAAAATTGTGATGAAGTTTTTGGGTTTTCTGTTGCTTTTTTATGTTCAGAAATGATATACAATTGCTCTACAGCTCTAGTAAAAGTAACATACAATAAGTTGAAATTATCTAGCTCTTTTTCACTTTTAAAAGATTGATAAAGCTGTTGACCAATTTCACCTGATGTTCCTAAAGACTTATTATAATTGATTAATAGGGTTTCAAAGTCATTATATTCAGATGGATTCTCTATTGGGTACCAACCTTTTGAGCCTCTATCCTTATAAATATCTAAATCGAACGGGAAAATAACCACCGGAAATTCCAATCCTTTAGATTTATGGATAGTCATTATCTGTACGGCATTATTTCCTTCAGGCACCACAATACTTAGCTTGTCTTTTTTATCATTCCAAAATTCTAAAAAAGCATTGACATCTGTAGATTTTTTTTGAGAAAATTGCAAAACTTCATTTAAGAAAAATTGTAAATAAGCATCAGAAATTTCTGTAAAATTAAAACTTCTAAAAATATATTCTACCCCTTCATATAAAGGTAATTGTGTAACAATTTTATAATCAAATTCAATTGAATACGCCTTTAATTTATTAAAAAAATCTTCTATAGGCTCATTGATTAATCCTTCAAAAAAAGTGTGTTTATCTAACGAGATTTTCAAATTACTATACAAAAAGTACAGTAAATTTAGTTTGGCATCTTTGTTTTTATGGTTTTGGAGATAGCTCAATACATCTATAACAAAATTTATCTTTTCAGAATTTTGTAACAACAACGTTTCTGAACTGATAATATCAATATTGTTTTCAGTCAAAAAATTAGCAATGGCAATGCCTTGTTTTTTTGTTCTAGTCAATACACAAATTTCATTCAAATAGAAATTTTCTTTTGATATGTTTTGAATAATATCTAGAACTTTCTCTGCGTAAGCACTATCTTTTTCATCACCAGACAGGCCTTTTTCCATAAAGGATAATTGCACATATCCACCTTTTTTGTCGGTGAAATTTTGTCGATTTTCTTGACTATAAATGGTCGTATATTCTGGCTGACTAAAAAATTGGGAAATGTGCTGAAAAAACCCATTATTAAAATCGATAACTTCTGTAAAACTCCTGTAATTGGTGTCTAATGATTTTAATTTTTTTTCAATAAAAAACGGATTGTGTTTTTTAGATTTTCCTTCTTGAGCTAAGGTTAAAAACTGTTCTGGTTCGCTCCCACGCCATCGATAAATGGCTTGTTTGGTGTCACCCACCAACAATAAATCTGAATGTTCTTGCGATAATGCATTGTGAATTAACGGAATTATATTTTGCCATTGCAACACAGATGTATCTTGCATTTCATCAATAAAATAATGCTTGAATTTTTCACCAATTCGCTCATAAATATACGGAGCAGGTTGTTCTTGTAGGTTCTTGCTAATCATCTGATTGAACTCTGCGTTCAATCGAATATTTTTATCTTCTTTAAGCTCGTCTAACTCTTTATTGATACGACTTAGCACGGCTAAGGGAATTAAATTTGATAAGAATAATTTATTTAACGAGTAGTGTTGATATCGTTTTTCTGAATACAAATATAGCGTTGCTAATTGCTCTGCTATACTATCAATGGAATTTTTTATATCAATAGATTTTGACTTTGCATAAAACTCTCTATTTTCAACTTTACTTTTAAGCGTATTTACCTCAAAAAACTTAGCTTTCTCTATATTATAGGCTATATTTTTAAAATGATTGGGCAACATTGATCTGAAAAAATCATTGAAATTTAATCCTAAATTTTCTATAATTTTTAATCCCTCCTCACCTATTTCAGTAAACTCTTTTTCAATAATTTTCTGCTGCTTGAATAGTTGATTTTTTAACTCCGTAAAATCTTCAATTCGTTTTTCTTGTAATTGTTGTAGATGAATTGTATCATTTTCATTGAGTAATAATTGAGCAATATCTTTCAGTTCTCTGGTAATGTCCCAAGATTTATCATCGTCTGTTTTTTGTAGGGAAAAATCTATTAACAATTTCGTTAAGGCCTGATCTTCTCCTATTTTTGAAATCAACTGATCTACCGCTTCATTCAATAGTGATTTGGCATCCATTTCCACATCAAAATTGACTGACAAACCTAAATCTAAGGCAAAACTACGTATCAATCTATAGGTAAAACTATCAATAGTAGTAATGTTAAACGCAGAGTAATTCTGTAAAATAGCATGTACAATTCTCTTAGCTCTATGATGTATTTCAGTATCATTAACTAGAACACCTTTTTCTTTAAAATCTTTTTCGATAGCTTTAAAAAGAACCGATTTGTTTTGTAAAATATCTGATTTTGAAAATTCACGAAGGTTATTAATCACCCGTTCTTTCATTTCAGCTGCAGCCTTATTGGTAAAGGTCACTGCCAGGATATGCCGAAAGTGATTCGCATTAGAAGTCTGTAATAAAATTTTTAGGTATTCTTTTACTAAAGTAAAGGTTTTACCACTTCCTGCAGAAGCATT
>DOIV01000255.1:8317-14277 GCA_003511845.1 Flavobacteriaceae bacterium
TAAACTTGAAATGTAGAAGGATTTTGCATGAAATTATTTTGCATAAATGTAATAAAAAATTAGATTCAATATTATAAATACTATTTTGTACTTTTGGTAAATAATATTCAACTATGAATTTTGAAAATAAACCAAAGTTAGGATTAGGAATTTATACTGCAAGTGAAATTGCACAAATTCTTCGCGTGCCTTATAGAAAAGTTTATACATGGATGAATAAATATTGGGATGGAAAACTAGGAAAAGAATTTGGTTCAAAATATTCTTGGCAAATCGACGGAACTCGTGCAGTAAGCTTCCATACATTTATTGAATTTTATGTAATGATGCGTTTTTCTGAAGCTGGAGTTAAACCTAAACAAGTTCTTCAAGCTCATTCAGAGCTGGTTAAAATGTATAATACAGCCTTCCCTTTTGCACATAAAGAAGTATTAGAAGGTATTAAATGTGATGGAAAGCATATTTTTTTAGAAACACAAAAAGGGATTATTGAATTGAATGGGACAAAACAATTCAACCTTACAATTATTCAAATGTTTTTTGTAAACCTTGATTTTGATAATGATAATTTAGCCTCACGATTTTGGCCTATGGGTAAGAAAAAATCTATTCTTGTAGATCCTGAACGTAGATTTGGTCATCCTGTTATTGACGGTAAAAATATTTTTCCAGAAGTAATTTATAATCACCATAAGGCTGGTGACCCGATTAAATACATTGCTCATATTTATGAATTATCTGAGGCTGAAGTAAATCATGCCTTAGAATATTGTGATGCGGCATGATTATTTACTTTGATGAAAATATGCCCAAACATTTAGCTCTTGGCTTTCAAACTATTCAATTTCCTGAGGGGATAAAAACAGGTCAAGATATAAATGTTCAGTTTTTACCTGAAAGATTCGAGTATGGTAGTAAAGATATTGATTGGATTCCTCTTGTTGGGAAAGAAGGAAGTTGTGTAATAACTCAAGATATTAAAATTTCTAGAAGAAAAGATGAGTTAGAACTTTATCGGAAAAATAATGTAGGGATGTTTTTTCTAAAAGGACCAAGTAAAAAAAAGGGACTGAGTATTTGGCAAATGAATCAAGCCCTATCAAAAAACTGGACAGAAATCTGTCGCATTGCAATTGAAGAAAAAAGACCTTTTGGTTACATTTTTAGTCTTAATGGAAAAATGATAAAACTAAAATAGATAGAAAATTTTTCTTTATAACTTATTTCTTCTTTGGCTTTTCTACCCCAACCCTACATCCATACTCATCATAATAATAAAACCTAAAATAAAGCCCATGGTGGCGATATCTGTATATTTATCTTGTTGAGTTTCTGGTATTACTTCTTCTACTACTACAAAAATCATGGCACCAGCAGCAAATGCTAATGCATAAGGTAAAATAGGTTGAAAAGAAAGTACTGCCCAAGCTCCTAATACAGCTGCAATGGGTTCTACTACAGCTGAGAGTTGTCCGTACCAAAAACTTTTAAATCGGCTAACACCCTGTCTTCTCAAGGGCATGGCTACTGCAAACCCTTCTGGGAAATTTTGAAGCCCGATACCAATAGCTAAGGCAACAGCTCCGCCTATGGTAGCACCGTCAAAACCTGCAGCAACACCACCAAAAAGCACCCCAACCGCCAAACCTTCAGGAATATTATGCATGGTAATTGCCAATACCAATAATGTTGTTTTATGCCAAGGTGTCTTTACACCTTCGGCC
Organism: Flavobacteriaceae bacterium; assembly: GCA_003511845.1. Classification (GTDB taxonomy): domain Bacteria; phylum Bacteroidota; class Bacteroidia; order Flavobacteriales; family Flavobacteriaceae; genus Aureibaculum. The sequence continues at coordinate 10,042 of DOIV01000255.1, forward strand.
TCTTTAAAATTGACATGCAAATGTGGTAATACTTTATCTAAACCGAATAAGAAAAGTGCACCGAAAAAAAAGCCAACGACGGCAGGAATCACTTTTACAAAGCCTTCGCCTTTACTCATTTCTATGGCAGGGTTTAATAAACTCCAAAAACTAGCAGCCACCATGACACCTCCTGTAAAACCTAACATCCCGTCAAATAGAGCCCTATTCATAGATTTAAAAAAGAAAACCAATGAAGCTCCTAACGCTGTTAAACCCCAGGTGAATAGCGTTGCATAAAATGCTGCTAAAATAGGATCGATACTTTCTAAATATGTAATTATTTGATCTAACATAGTATTTTTTCTTTGAAAATAATTTCCAAATTCCAAAAGTTACGTTTGGTGTTTGGTATTTGAAATTTGTTTTTTTATATTTCTTTTACTAATAAATTATTTGCCACATTTTCGGTTATCATTAACTCTTTCTTACCTATTTTAACCAATATTGATTTATCAAAGGGTTCAATAGCAATTACTTTTATAGTAGAGCCAATGGAAATGCTTTTTTTATCTAAATACCTTAAAAAATCATCTGATGAGTCTTTGATTGTTACCAATATGCCTTGTTGAGTTTCTTTTAAGTTTGATAATTTTATCTTTTCTTGCTTGGCGATGTTGCCATCCTTATCGGGGATAGGGTCTCCATGCGGATCAACTTTAGGAAATCCTAAATAAGCATCTAAACGATTAATAAGTTCGTCTGATTGAATATGCTCTAACTGTTCTGCAATGTCATGTACTTCATCCCAAGAAAAATTGAGTTTATTGACTAAAAATGACTCCCATAAACGATGCTTTCTTATCACTGAAATAGCAATTTCTTTTCCTTTAGCTGAAAGTAACGCTCCTTTATACTTTTTATAAATAACCAAGCGTTTTTCTGCCAATTTTTGTAGCATATCTGTAACTGAAGAAGCTTTAGTATCCATCTTTTCTGCAACAGCATTGGTACTTACACCATTAGATTGAAGTTTTTCAATATGGTAAATAGCTTTTAAATAATTTTCTTCAGAAAAACTTAACATCTGTGAGTTTTAGACATCACAAAGATACGTTTTTTATTTTTAACAACAAATATTTAGTTATATCTAAAAATATATTTATATTTGCATAAATAAATATTACAATAATCATAAAAAAACATTACAATGAAGAAATTACTTATTACAATAATATCTATATTATCCTTTAGCTTGTCATACGCTCAAACCATAATTAAAGGAACTATAAATGACGGAAAAAACTCCTTACCATTTGCATCTGTAATCATTAAAGGCACAGAAAATGGTGTTGACGCTAATGAAGATGGACACTACCAAATAGAAACTCTTAAAAAAGGAAAAATTACTTTAATAGCTTCATTTGTAGGGCATTTATCCGATAAGAAAACAATTACTATCACAGGTTCTAACCAAGAAATAACCGTAAATTTTAAACTTATTGAACATGCTGAAATTCTAGATCAAGTTACCGTTACAGGTACAAGAACGGATAAAAGAAGAACAAATAGTGCTGTAATTGTAAATGTAATTAACAGTACAACCTTAGATAATGTACAGGCATGTACCTTAGCTGAAGGTTTAAAATTTCAAACGGGTTTACGTGTAGAAACCGATTGCCAAACGTGTAATTATACACAATTACGGATGAATGGTTTGGCTGGAGGTTATTCTCAAATTCTGATTAATGGCCGTCCAATTTTTAGTCCGCTAACGGGTTTATACGGTTTAGAACAAATTCCTGCCAATATGATTGATAGAATTGAAGTGGTTCGTGGTGGTGGTTCTGCATTGTATGGATCGAGTGCCATTGGTGGTACGGTAAATGTAATTACAAAAATTCCGAAGCGAAGTAATTATGAAATTGGCTATACTTATCAAAATACGGATGGTATGAACGATCATATCATTACAGGTAATGCAACCGTAGTCAATGAAGAAGGTAATGCAGGAGCTTCCTTTTTCGTAAACAATAGAAATAGAGGTTTGTATGATGCTAATGGCGATAATTTTTCTGAATTAACGCAATTAAAAAATAATTCTTTTGGTACGAATGTTTTCTTTTTACCTACCGATAATCAAAAAATAGAAATAAATTTCAGTAAGATGAACGAATACCGCTATGGCGGAGAAATGGTGAAAAAAGCACCTCATTTTACATTACAATCTGAAGAACGAACACATGATGTTTATGTAGGTAATATTGATTATCAAATTAATTTTAATGATGATAAAAGTTCAATTATCACCTATGTAGCAGCACAATATACAGGTAGAGATCATTATACGGGAGTTTTTCCTGATGAAGCTTCAGAAATTCAAAATCATTTAGAAAACCCTCCTTATGGAACTTCAGAAACAACAACTTTTCAAGGTGGTGTGCAATTCAATCATAAAGTTGAAGAATTTTTAAAAGGGAATAATGTGTTTACTATTGGCGGAGAATTTGTTCAAGATGATGTTTTTGATGTGATAGAAGCCTATAATTACAAAATAGATCAACTAACACAAAATACAGGGCTCTTTTTTCAAAGTGATTGGGAAATTACCGAAAAAATAAATCTTTTATCAGGTGTCCGCTTAGACAAGCATAATTTGTTAGATAAAGTGATTGCAAGCCCAAAAATTTCTGCTTTAGTGAAACCTTTTGAAAATGCTCAGTTAAGAGCTACTTGGGGTACTGGTTTTAGAGCTCCACAAGCATTTGATACCGATTTACATATCGCTTTTGCTGGAGGGGGAATTTCTAGAATATCTTTGTCTGACGGATTAATAGAAGAACGCTCTAACAGTTATAACCTTTCTTTTAATTACGATAAACCTACCGAACATTATATTTATGGATTTACAGTAGAAGGATTTTATACTCATTTAAAGGATGCTTTTTATTTACATCCGATAGGTGAAGATAATTTTGGAGAACTTTTTGAGAAACGTAATGGAGACGGAGCAACAGTAAAAGGATTAACGGTAGAAGCACGCTTAAATTACGATCAAATACTTCAATTTGAAACTGGTTTTACCTTACAATCAAGTTTATTTGATACAGCAGTTGAAAATTCTGATGTTTTAGAAGCAAAACGTGAATTTTTAAGAACACCTAATGATTATGGATATGCAACATTGACATATACTCCCAATAAGAAATTTACTACAGCTTTAAACTATGTATACACTGGCAAAATGGACTTATTACATATGGCAGGAGCACCAGAATTACCAACAGGTGATGTTTACTTAAAATCTTCATCATTCTCTGAATTAGGCATAAAATCTAGTTACACATTTGACATGAAAAAGCTAAAAACAGGCATTCAAGTCTTTGGAGGTGTTAAAAATATTTTTGATGCTTATCAAACCAATTTTGATACTGGTAAAAATAGAGATAGTGATTTTATCTACGGCCCTAGCTCACCAAGAACTATTTTTGTGGGACTTAAATTTGGATCGGATTTATTATAGATTATTTTGGAGACAATATACTCTCTTTGAATTCTAAATAACTAACCATGTTAGCAAACCAAAAAGACCTATTTAGATTACCAGAAAATGTAAGTTATCTTAATGGAGCGTATATGTCGCCTTTTTTAAAAAGTGTTGAAGCTATAGGACATGCTTCTGTAACTAAAAAATGCTTTCCTTATGAGGTAACTGGTGATGATTTTTTTACAAATACGAATAAATTAAAACAAGAATTTTCTAAACTAGTTGAAATAAATGATTATCAAAATGTAGCTATTATCCCTGCGGTTTCGTATGGTATTGCAACGGTTGCTAATAATGTAAAATTAAATGCAGGAGGCGAAATTTTAGTAGTAGGCGAACAGTTTCCGAGTAATATATATTCTTGGCAAAAAATAGCCGATAAAAATAACGCTACTGTACGTATTATTACTGCTCCAGAAGATTTTAATAAACGAGGACAACGCTGGAACCGCTCAATTTTAGAAGCTATTTCAGACAAAACAGCTCTTGTTGCTATATCTCATGTGCATTGGGCAGACGGAACATTATTTGATTTAAAAGCCATTAGAGTAAAAACAAAATTGCACAATGCTTTATTAATTATTGATGGTACGCAAAGTATTGGTGCTTTACCTTTTTCAGTAAAAGAGATAGAGCCAGATGCCTTAATTTGTGCAGGTTATAAATGGTTGTTAGGGCCTTATGCTATAGGACTGGCTTATTATTCAGAT
>DOIV01000350.1 GCA_003511845.1 Flavobacteriaceae bacterium
AAAACACCACATTTCTTTAAAGCTAATGAATTTAATAAAATTAACAAAGACAATGTAAGTGTGGCTTTTCCTAAAAATAGTTTTTACAAGGATGTTTATTTCGATTTTAATTATGATGATATGATTGTGAAATTACACAATAAAGGAACCCCTATTCATAAAAGATTCACCTTAACATTCAATGTATCTGATTATCCTGTAAAGGATAGAAAAAAACTAATTATTGCAGAAATAAACAAAAAAGGAAGGTTGTCATACGTTACAACTAGACGGAAAGAAAATAAAATTTATACTACAAGTAAATCTTTAGGAAGCTTCATTATAGCAATTGATACTGTCAAGCCTAAGATAAAACCAATCAATTTCAAAAACAATAAAAATTTAGCAAAATATCGCTATTTAAAAGTGAAAATTTCTGACAATCTTTCAGGAATTAAATCATACAGAGGTGAAATTGATGGGAAGTGGATTCTATTTGAATACGACGCTAAAAGAAGACTGCTAACCTATGATTTTAACGACTCAAAATTAGAAGGCAAAAAACATACATTAAAAGTTACTGCTGTTGACAATGTAAATAATACTAATACGTATATTGCTACGTTTTATAAATAGAATTGACAATTGTAAATGAATTGAATATATTCAACAATAAGTCTCAATACTGAAATTTAAAATCTTGCAGAACAGAACTTTCATTTTATTTTTACTTTCCTTTATTTTTACAAGTACAATTGTTGCACAGACTGCAACTGTAAAAGGAATTGTAAAAAATGAAAACGGAAAACCCATTCAAGATGTTTCAGTCAGCTACAATAAACAAGGAGTTACTACCAATGCAAGTGGTGAATATTCTTTACAAATTCCTTCAGGTAAAAACATCATCATTACTTTTAGCCATATTTCTTTCAATATTTTAAATAAAAAAGTCAAAGCACCAAAAAACAGAACCTTTTTTTACTCACCTAAACTCAACTTTAAAACTGAAGAAATTAAAGAAGTTATTGTAAAAAACAATAAAGACAAGGCCAAAGGTATTGATAAAATCAATATTAATACGGTTACAAAATTGCCGAGTGCAAATGCAGGAATTGAAGGTGCTTTAAAAAATATAGGCTTAGGAGTAAGCGGCACCAATGAATTGAGTACCCAATACAACGTTAGGGGCGGTAATTATGATGAAAACTTGGTATATGTCAATGGCATAGAAGTATATCGTCCGTTTTTAGTACGTTCTGGTCAACAAGAAGGGTTGAGTTTTGTCAACCCTAATTTGACACAAAATGTAAATTTTTCTGCTGGTGGTTTTCAAGCCAAATATGGAGACAAGCTCTCTTCTGTTTTAGACATTACCTATAGAAAACCTCAAAAATTTGGCGTAAGTGTAGAAGCAAGTTTATTAGGTGCAAGTGCTACAATTGAAGGGGTTTCTTTAAAAAACAAGCTTTCTACTATTTTAGGTGTACGGTATAGAAATAACAGTTTATTTGTCAATAATAAAGACATTGAAACAAACTACAAACCAAATTTTACAGATGTTCAAACCTATATTTCTTATCAATTTAATGAGAAATTTAATTTAGATTTTCTAGGAAACTTCTCTTTAAACAACTACAATTACACACCAATAAGTCAACGTACAAAATTCGGTACTATAGATAACCCAAAAGCGTTAATTGTAAATTACCAAGGTAAAGAAGATGATAGTTATTTAACACTTTTCGGAGCTTTAAAAGCTAATTATCTAGTCAATGACAATCTAAAATTAGAATTGACAACGTCACTTTACAACACACAAGAAGAAGAACATTATGATATTTTAGCTTATTATAATATTGGCGAAATAAATTCAGACTTTGGAAGTGATAATTTTGGTGATGTTGAATTTCCTGAAGCCATAGGTTCTCAATTAGATCATGCACGTAACGATTTAGATGCATTAATATCAAACCTTCAAATCAAAGCAACACTAAAAAAAGGAGATGATCTTTTTGAATTTGGAGCAAAATACCAAATCGAAGATATTAAAGATAGAATTATAGAATGGGAAGTCATTGATTCTGCAGGTTTTTCTTTACGCCCTCCTCACCTATTACCAAGAAACGACGAACCCTATACGCCATTTACAGGCCCTATTATACCTTTTACCAGCATTAGAGCGACAAATAATGTTCAAATCAATAGGATTTCTGGTTTCGGACAATGGAGTAAAACTTTTTACTTAAACGATCATCAATTATGGTACAACTTGGGTGTCAGAGCACAACTTTGGAAAGTGAAATCAGATGGTGTAGTATCAAAAAGGCATACCGTTATAAGTCCGAGAGCTCAATTTGCCATAAAACCCGATTGGAATAAAGACATGCTTTTTAGAGTTTCTGGAGGTTATTATTATCAACCTCCTTTTTACAGGGAATTGAGAGATTCTCTAGGTATAGTGCATCCTGAAGTAAAAGCTCAACGCTCTATCCATTTTATTTTAGGAAATAATTACAGTTTTAAACTATGGAACAGACCTTTTAAATTGGTAACAGAAGCTTATTATAAAACCTTATCGGATGTAAATCCGTTTACAGTGGATAATGTACAAATACGCTATCGAGCAAAAAACAATGCTGAAGCTTATGCTGTAGGATTTGATGCTAGAATCAATGGAGAATTTGTTCCAGGAACAGAGTCTTATTTTAGTTTTGGATACCTACAAACTAAAGAAAATATTAATAACAGAGGATACATTTCTAGACCTACCGACCAACGTTTAAAATTCGCTGTCTTATTTCAAGATTATGTACCTAACTATCCTAATTTGAAAATGTATTTGAATATGGTGTACAATACAGGTGTACCTGGAGGCTCACCGTCTTATGCAGACCCTTATATTTTTCAAAACAGACTGAGAGATTATTTTAGATCTGATATTGGTCTCTCCTATGTTTTTAAGGATTATGAAAATAAATCTGACGCACAATGGTTGCAAAATTTTAAAGAATTTTCAATTGGTATTGAGCTTTTTAACATGTTTGATGTGCAAAATTCTATTACCAATACTTGGGTAAGGGACATCTCTGCTCAACGTTCAGTGGGCATCCCAAATTTTTTATCTCGTAGAGTATTGAATGTAAAGTTGAAAATAGGTTTATAGTTCCTGTTTACTTTTTCATTTCAACCTTCTTGTTCCCTAAATGGCATGGATATTGTATTAAATACTGAAGAGAAACTAAGTTGTAAAAAAATTAGGTTCAAAAAACCTTATTCAATACATTTGCAAAATATAAGAGAAACACACATGAAAAAGTTAAAATTAATTATTACACTTTGCTTTGCTATAGCTACAGTTGGTAGCATTAATGCACAAAGTACTATTAGTAAAAAACCTACCATTAATAGTTCAGAAAAAAAACCTAAAAAAATTACACATAAAGAAATTGACTATTACATTATTGATGGTGTTTGGTATGCGAAAATGAACAAAAGATTCGTTTTAAGACCAGCCCCTAAAGGTGCTATTCTTAAAGATTTACCAAATGGTACTAAAAAAGCAACACTAGGAGGTATCAAATATCAAAAATTAAATGGTGTTTTTTATAAGAAAAGAAAAGACGGGCTTTATGAAGTGGTTAGGCCTTAAATACATCAAATAAATAGATAAAAAAAGGAAGCTAAATAGCTTCCTTTTTTTATTAAGGGTCATTGTTGTCCGATTAAAATTCACAATAACTCTATAAAGCTATATAGAAGTTTAAAAAAAATGACGTTTGTTATGTAGTTATAATCAAGTCTTTTGTCTTTGATCTAATAGTGTAACGATCTAACATCTTATATCAGACTAATGATTAAGAATACATCTTCTC
>DOIV01000139.1:0-3874 GCA_003511845.1 Flavobacteriaceae bacterium
CTACCAATCAGATGCATAAAGGGGAAACAAACCCCAAAGTAAAAGCAATTGTGTTTTCTTGGGAAGGTTTTGTTAAGGGTATTCAAATACCAGATGATAATCTCAATTTAGGAATTCATGAATTTACACATGCATTGTATTTTAGTTTTTTAAAACAAAATGATGCTGAAGCTAAAAATTTTATCAGAAACTACAAGCAAATAGTGCATTTTACTAAAGACCCTTTAGAAAAGAAAAAATTAGTAAAAGCTAATTATTTAAGAGACTATGCTTTTGAAAATCAACATGAATTTTTTGCAGTCATTACAGAAAATTATTTTGAAACACCTTTAGAGTTTCGTGCTAAATTACCTGAGTTGTTTATGGCAGCAAATAACTTATATAGAATTTATAATCATAAATAGGAGAATTCAATCGTTTTTTATTATCTTCAAGATTTTTGTATCATTACAATATCAAAACCCACCTTATGAGCCCTGAAGATAACATTTCAAAACTAAAAATTGATTCAGAAAAATCTGGACAAAAAATAATTCAAAATAAAGAATTGAATATTTGGGAAGCTTTGATTCCTGTTGTTATCTTAATGGCAATGTTAGCGTATAATATCTTTTTTGTAGAAGGGCAAGAGTTGTTAGGAGCCTATACCAATCAATATATTTTATTAACAGCTGGAGTTATAGCAGCAATAGTTGGCTTTTTTAATAAAGTATCCTTAGAATTGATGGTTTCTGAAATTTGGGAGAATTTAAAAAGTGTTTTTGTACCTATTATGATATTGTTTTTAGTTGGTGCTTTGGCTGGTACATGGTTAGTAAGTGGCGTTATCCCAGCAATGGTGTATTATGGTTTACAAGTGTTGAGTCCGAGTATATTTTTGCCAGCATCAATTATTATTGCGGCGATAATATCTATTGCAACGGGTAGTTCATGGACAACCTCAGCTACTGTAGGAATTGCATTGGTAGGTATAGGAAGTGCCTTAGGTATCCCCACAGGAATGATTGCAGGGGCAGTAATATCAGGTGCTTATTTTGGTGATAAAATGTCTCCATTAAGCGATACCACTAATTTAGCTCCTGCTATGGCAGGAACCGATTTATTTACGCATATTAGATATATGGCATTTACTACTGTGCCGACCATTATAATAACATTGATAGTTTTTACTATATTGAGTATGAACATTGAAACTACTGGTAATGCTGATATAAGCGGATTGCTAAGTTCAATAGATAATACCTTTAATATTACTCCATATTTGTTTATAGTACCGTCTGTAGTAATACTATTGATTGTAACGAAAACGAAACCACTTATTGCTTTAAGTGTAGGTGTTTTGTTGGCAGCAATTTTTGCTTTTATATTTCAGCCAGAAGTATTGAATGGTATTTCTTCATCCAATTTTAAGTCAATTATAAATGCCATTTTTGTGGATACAGAAATTACAACTGATAATGAGAACTTAAATAAATTATTCTCTTCTGGAGGAATGAAAGGCATGATTTGGACCATTTTATTAATTATGAGTGCGATGGTTTTTGGGGGTATTATGGATGGCATTGGAGCCTTAGCACGTATTACAAAAGAGTTGTTGAAATTGGCAACTTCAGTTTTTGGTTTGTTTGCAAGTACAGTATTTAGTTGTCTAGGTTTGAATGCTATTGCAAGCGATCAGTATTTAGCATTAGTTATTCCAGGTAAGATGTTTAAAAAAGCTTATGAAGATAGAGGATTGGCACCTGAAAACTTAAGTAGAACTTTAGAAGATTCTGGTACAGTGACTTCTGTTTTGATTCCTTGGAATACCTGTGGAGCGTACCAATCTAGTGTTTTAGGGGTTGATACTTTTTCATATGCTGGCTATGCTATTTTTAATTATTTGAGTCCGTTTATGACCTTGTTGTTTGCTGCTTTTTCTATTAAAATTAGACAGATAAAAGAAAAATAATGCTGCCAAATATATTTATTCAAACACTGTTTAACTTAAAGGAAAGTGAGTAAAATAAATAAATATATACTACTTTTATTTATAATTATCTCTTGTAAAAAGGATGATGTTTCTGAAGCTTTGCCTAGCTCAGATCATATTAAATTTTTCGGATTTACTTTAATTGATGCTTTTTGGGATGATCCGTCTGATAATGAAATAAAAACTAATTATAGTGATGAGGTTTATCAGTTTTCTAATACTGCAGATATATTGGTTGTAAACCCATCTGACAACATAATAGGCAGGATGTATGCGATAGCAGACCTACAAATGAAAAGTGTACTGCATTTAAATGAACTATTTTTTGAACAGGTAAATACAGGCGGTCAATCTGGTGCTATCTATGACTTGAGAAGTGATTATCAAAATAGATGGAATGAATTTGTAGCTGTAAATCAGTTGCAATCTAATCAAGAATTAATTCAAACTTTTTATATAGGTGAAGAGTCAACTTGGAATGCAATAACATTTTCAGAATTAAAGTTAGCGACTGATTTTGTGAAATCAACATTTCCTAACATCCCTATAATGCTTATTGAGGCCTATCCTGTTATCGATCAGCTTAAAATTCCGAACTCAGTAGATTGGATAGGATTTGATCATTATTTTATTAAAGACCCAAAAAATGATGTTGCATTTCTAAATGAGTTGAGTCTTTTAAAATCTAAAATGAATGATTCTCAAAATATAATTTTAGTTATGGACACGCATTATATAAGATCAGCACATGGTGATTTTGGTGGAATAGATTTAGAAGAAATGAAAGATGTTGCAACGAGTTATTTTGAATTGGCAAAAGAAGAATCAAAGGTTATTGGTGTATTAGGATATTTCTGGCCAAGCGGATTTGATAGTAGTGAGTCAATTGGAGCAAGACATATGCCACAGAGTGTAAAAGAAGAATATAAACGAATAGGAAAAATAATAACAGGTAAAAAATAAATCGGGTTTAAATAAAGAAATTCCAAACCAAGCCAAAGCGAACAATAAAATCCCGAAAAGGATAGTTTGGTGCTGAATAATAATCTGCAGTTTTGCCAAAACCAGCATTAAAATGCTCAGCTTTTAAATACAATCTTGTGCGTTGTACTTGAGCATTGATAAAAAAATCTAGTACAGGGTAGCCTCCAATTTTTTGATCATTTTGTAAATGAAATTCTGACAATACAGGATTGTAGGCATTAGCATGGTATTCCGTAAAATACTTTAAAGTAACTCCGACTTGTAAAAACATAGGGTCGCCTTTAAATAAATGGTCAGAAAAGTATAAGGTGTTTCTAGTCACCAATTCTGGCACTTTAAATACAGAGCTTCCTTGTGCAACTCTTTGATACATTACCGTATTGTCTAAGGCAAATTTACCCAGCCGAAACTCTTTAGAAACTTTTAGTTTTAGATAATTAATAGTTTTATCAGCTTGTGTAGGTTTAATTACTTCGTTAAAATAGGTATAATTGTCTATCTGTGTAATTTGAGCAGAAGCATTTAAGATTCTGTCAGATTTTAAATCGAATAGTAAACTTCTAGTACGTTCATTTTTTAAATTTTCTGACCAATTATAATTGATATAATTACTTTGATTTAATGAGAAGTTGAGGTTTGGAGATTTACTGTTTGTTAAAAATGTACCTTTAAAAGTAAAGAGGCTGTCTTGTTTAAAGCTTGCTGAAGCTTTGATGTAATTCCCAACAAATTCACCTGAGATTGTTGTTGCTGCATCGGCATTGATATTGAATTTTTTAAAATGTGTTTTCCAAGTTCCGCCTATAGAGATAGCATTTCCACTTTGTGTAGAAGGTATCCATTTGTCGTCGAGTCTAGCGGCACTATTGTATCCGTAATTATAGTTGAAATAAGATGCTTCGAACTTAACTTCACCTA
>DOIV01000139.1:4192-8150 GCA_003511845.1 Flavobacteriaceae bacterium
TTAACTTCACCTAAAACTAGTGGTGATTTTAAAGCTACAAAAGCTTCGTTAGTTGAGGTTTTGTAATTTAGTTTGTCGTAAATAGTTGTTGCAAACGCTTTACCAAAAATGGTGTTTACAGCTGCTTGTGTAAAGTAATAGTGTTTCCGTTCGTAGTTGAAAATATGCCCAATTTTTAAATAACTTTTTTTATGGTTGACGGTATCATTATGTTGCCAAATTTTATAATCGTGATTTAGATAATACCGATTGCCTCTCAACATGCTTTTCGCATCTGTAAAATTAGTCTCTAGCCTAGCTCTGTCACTAAAATTATCATCTTTGGTTTCAAAATAGCCAATAGATAATTCAGGTAAACCTCCATTTTGGTCATTTCTTAAATCTTGTGCTGTAATGTGTATTTTTACATTGTAGGCATCATTTTTTGTCTGATAACTATAGGTAAAACGCATATTACCATGACTGCTTAGCGTATTTCTATACTTGCCTAAAGAACGTAAGCCTTTGTAAGCAATAGAATAATTATGGCGTTTAGAAGTGTTAAAGGTAAGTAGGGCATCTAAAAATTGACCTTGTTGCATACCAGTTCTGTAGGCCAGCTCAGAAGTAGGTGTTGGTACTTTATAAGTGTTGATGTCCTCAATTTCATAATAATTAAAATGCATGGCTCTATTTCCCATTTCTGGGAATAATGAAATTTCAGAATAATCGTATGCTAAATTATTAAAGGTTTGCCCTTGGTTGTGAAAAGCTAATAACTCAAAATTATCTTTTCGTAAAAAATTGAATTTGTAATATTTTCGGATAGTTAAAGTGGTATCAATATAGGTAGTGTCATTCGTATAAGAAATAACTTTATAGTCAGTATAATGTGTTTTTCCGCTGAGTTGAATGTCTAGCATACCCTCATCTTTTATGGTATCTCTTTGGCTAATATCAAATCCGTTATTAACCCTATTTGGTCTGGTTGGGTTAATTTGAGGTTTTACCGTTAGACTAAGGAATAAAATAATAATAAGTAAAAAATACTTGTGCATAAACTGATAATTAAGGCAAAGGTAAACTTTTTGTTTGAAAATATTTTGCCAAAAAAATGTTATAAGTTTAAGATTACTCTTATTTTTGAGTTATGTTGAAGTTAAACTATTCAGGATTTAAATTGGAAGCAGGTACAGACGAAGCGGGTAGAGGTTGTTTGTCAGGTCCAGTTGTGGCTGCTGCAGTAATTTTACCTAAGAATTTTAAGCATCCGTTATTAAACGATTCAAAGCAACTTACTGAAAAGCAACGCATAGAGCTTAAACCTATTATTGAAAAAAAAGCATTAGCATTTGCTGTCGCTTTTGTATGGCAAGATAAAATTGATGAGATTAATATTTTGCAAAGCTCTCTTTTAGCGATGCATCAATCTATTGGGCAATTGTGTATTGTACCAGAATTTATTATTGTTGATGGTAATAAATTTAATCCTTTTAAAAATATTTCGCATCAAACCATTGTAAAAGGTGATAGTAAATACATGAGTATAGCTGCAGCTTCTATCTTGGCTAAAACGTATCGAGATGAGTATATGGAAAAAATTGATCTCGATTTTCCTCAATACAATTGGAAGCAAAATAAAGGGTACCCAACCAAACAGCACAGAGCGGCAATACGTGAATTTGGTGTTACCAAACACCATAGAAAAACTTTTAAATTATTACCTGAGCAATAAAAAATTGATTTGTAAGTTTTATAAATAAGAAAAAAGTCGTATATTTGAAGTCAAATGTCTTAATTATGAATTCTTTAAAAAAATATAATACAGGTTTTGATGCTGAGGTTACAGCAATAGTTAAAGAAGTAGCTGCTGTTTATAAAATTAATTCTACTACTAAAAAGATAAGTTATAATGATTTTTTAAGTAATAAGATGTTAATTGTACATTCTATTAGAAAAGGTATTTCTTTTTCTTTTTTTAATAAAATCAAAAACAATTCTCCTTTTACAGATATTGAATGGGCAGATTTTTTAAATATTTCTACAAAATCTTTACAGCGTTATAAAAATGAAAAAAGATTTGTTTTTAAACCTATTCATTCTGAAAAAATTATAGAGCTAGCAGAAGTTACTAACTTTGGTAATTCCGTTTTTGATACCACTAAAGATTTTTATTCTTGGTTAAATACAACTTCTATTGCTTTAGGTTCTATGAAGCCTTTAGAGTTGTTAAAAAATTCTTATGGTAAAGAAATGGTTATGGAAGAACTTAACCGTATTGATCAAGGTGTTTTTGTTTAATGCAAGTTTATAGGATTTCTCGAAAAAAATATGCTAATGAGCTGTCAGGTATTGGGGCTTCAAAATCTGGTAATCGTTGGAATTCAAAAGGAACAAAAATTATTTATTGTGCTGATAGTAGGGCATTAGCTATGGCTGAAGTTTCTGTGCATTTGAGCTTAGCAACTTTGCCAAAAGACTTTGTCATGTTAGAGATTAATATTCCGAAAACAATTGCCGTTCAGGTTTTAAGTAAAAATGAACTTTCAGAAGATTGGAGTGTTTTTCCTCATACTTATAAAACGCAACAAATAGGTGATGAATTTATTTATTCAAAAAAAATAGGTGTTTTAAAAGTGCCTTCAGCAGTTGTTAAGGGTGATTTTAATTATTTAATAAATCCACATCATAAAGATTTTAAGAAAATTAAGATTGTAGATTTTTATGATTTTCCTTTTGATAATAGATTGTTTTTATAAAATGCAACTACTCAAAATTCTAAAAAAAAGCATCAGTTTTAATGAGGATTTAAAAAGTGAACTCTTACATTTGCGAGCTTAAATTCTAGTACAATGATAAACCGTAAAAACGCTTCCATTTCAAAATTCATTATCCATAAAGTTGGGAATAAATTTAACGATACAAAAAACGCTTTTTCAGAAGCGACTGTGCATTTCGATCAAGCCAGTTATGAGTTGATGTTGCCTTTTTTGTTGAAGCCTTTTACAAGTGTGGTACAGAGTTATCGATTCAATCATCATGCAAATGTAGATTTGAATGAAATGAATGCGTATACGTCAAAAGTTTTTGAAGATGATTCAGAATTTGTAGAAGTGTCTAAGCATATTTTAATGCATTTGTATGAGCAATCTAATTCTGCTCAAATTAAAACAGGTGATGTGTTGGTGGTGTATTTTAATGAAATAAAATATGACGACATGATTGTTGATGCTATAGGTATTTATAAAATTGAAAATAAAGTGGATTTCTTTCAGACGTATTTAGAAGAGGGTAGCTTTGATGTGGCGGTGCAAAAAGGAATCAATGCAAAAAAAGTAGATAAAGGATGTTTGATTTTAAATACGAGAGATACCGAAGGTAAAATTGTGTTGAGTGTAGATAATAATGGATATGATGCTCAATATTGGACCAATCACTTCTTAAATATTAAGTTTGCTGACAATGCAAATCAACATACTCAAAATTATATTGAACTCTGTAAAGATTTCTCTGCAGATGTGTTGAAAACAGATTATGGTATTCAAGAGCAAAGTACCTTTTTAGCAAAAACGATAGATTTTTTCAAGGAAAATGAAGTCGTGAATATTGAAGCTTTTAAAGAAGACGTTTTTGAAGATGAAAAACACAAATCATTATTTGAAGATTATAAAAAAACATTTGAAGGAGAGCAAGAGGTATTGATTAGAAATCAGTTTGATGTTGTAGAAGCTGTCGTAAAGAAAGAAAAACGGAAGATTAAAACAGAGATAAAACTCGATACCAATATCCAAATTAAGTTAGATATTGATGCACCTGAAGCTTCAAGTGAATATTTAGAATTGGGTTATGATGAAGAGAAAAAAATGAAATACTATAAAGTGTATTTTAATGAGGAAAGCTAACGTGAGTTCTATTGAAAAAATGTTCTCGATAGAATTCTCTTATTGTCGAATCACTCGAACTGACATTTAGGCAGAGA
>DOIV01000107.1 GCA_003511845.1 Flavobacteriaceae bacterium
ATTTCATCTACAGCAGAATTATAAGCTACGGTATGTGTTCCAGGCACTTTATCTATTCGCTTTGAAACAATTGGTATTGTTTTATCTTCATTTGTTACATCTAAACTCCAATTTTCATTGTCAGTCTGCTCAATAACACCTTCTGCTAATGTAATTGCTGTCCCACTTGGTGCATCTATTTTTTGTGTATGATGAATTTCTTCCATACGCACATTATAACTATCAAACTTTCGCATCATCTGTGCCAATTGCTTATTCAATTCAAAAAACAAATTGACACCTAAACTATAATTTGAAGCATAAATAAAAGCTCCGTTATTTGCCTTACAATTCTCTACAGCAATATTAAATTTACTCAACCAACCTGTTGTACCTGAAATAATTGGAATGTTTTTATTAAAGCATTTATTAATATTTCTAAAAGCCTCTGTTGGCACACTAAAATCTATAGCAACATCTGCTTCTGACAAGTTATCATCTTTAGTATCTACATCTATCTTTGCAACTATTACATGTCCTCTTTCTAAGGCAATTCTTTCAATAGTTTTTCCCATTTTTCCATATCCAAATAATGCAATATTCATAACTAATCAATTAAAAATTAAAACTTACCCTAGCTCCAAAACCCGTCTGATTGGTAGTAGGAACTGTAAAAATTGCTGGCTGAAACGAAATATTAGTATTTAAAGCTTTATCAGGCAAGTGAGCATCTACATTGGCTTCTATAATATTTAAAATATATAACCCAATAGTAATAAACAGTGATAAATCTCTGTTCTTTTTAAAAACCGTCTGAGCTCTTTCTAATGCATTTTTATCATATGTTGGATTACCTTCAACACTACCATCAAATTCATGAGGTCTACCAGCAATTTCAAGTTTAAATGCTTCTCTAAATCTATTATGTTTCTTATTATTATCAATATAAAAATAAACACTAGTACCTAAAGTTCCCCAAACAATAGGTGCTTTCCAATACTTTTTATTAAACATTTGACCCATGCCTGGTAATATGGCAGAATAGAATGCTGCTTTAGACGGAGCTAAAATATCAACTTCATCAGCAATAAATGAAGTAGAATCAATTTTAGTTATTTTTAAATCAGCAGGCACCTCTTGTGCAATACTACTCACACAAAAGGTATAAAAAAAGATACTATACATAGCTCTTTTCAACATCATTTACTTTAATAACTTTATGATACGGTTAAAATCTTCTTCAGACTGAAAAGGAATTATAATTTTACCTTTATGAGCAGCTGTCAATGTTACGGTTACTTTTGAATTTAAAGTAGAACTCATTTCTTTATTTGCTTGCTTGATATATTCTG
Organism: Flavobacteriaceae bacterium; assembly: GCA_003511845.1. Classification (GTDB taxonomy): domain Bacteria; phylum Bacteroidota; class Bacteroidia; order Flavobacteriales; family Flavobacteriaceae; genus Aureibaculum. Next base: position 1,332 of record DOIV01000107.1, read on the forward strand.
GAGTTTCCTTAGTACTTGAAATCTTTACAATAGAAGTTCCTTCACGCAAATTCTTAACCAAAAATTCCGTTTGTCGCACCGATAGATTGTCTTTGACAACTTTTTCATAAATATCAAGTTGTTTGCCAAAATTATCAACACCAATTAAAGCTCTACCATGTCCCATCGATAGGAATCCATCTCGCATACCCGTTTGAATTATCGGGTCTAACTTTAATAAACGCAAATAATTGGTTACTGTTGATCTATTTTTACCAACTCTTTTACTTAAATCTTCTTGAGTCAATTTTATTTCATCAATCAAACGCTGATAAGATAAAGCTACTTCTATAGGATCAAGATCTTTACGTTGAATATTCTCAACCAAAGCCATTTCAAGCATTTCTTGATCATTTGCCAATCGAATATAAGCTGGTATGGCTTTTAAACCAATTAACTTGGATGCTCTGAAACGACGTTCACCTGAAACCAACTGAAATTTATGCCCTTCTAGCTTCCGAACAGTTATAGGTTGAATTACACCTAATTCCTTTATTGAATTAGCCAATTCTTGTAATGATTCTTCATTAAAATGAGTTCTTGGCTGAAAAGGATTAACTTCAATAGAAGTCAACTCAATCTCAATAATATTACCTACTAATTTATCAGCATTTCTATCTTTAGCCGACTTGATATCATCAACTGAATCTTTTAACAATGCAGACAAACCTCTACCTAATGCTTGTTTTCTTACAGCTTTAGCCATTCTTAGTATTATTTTTTAAAATTTCGTGTGCTAAATTAATATAATTTACCGCACCTTTACTTGTGGCATCATAAGCAATGATGCTTTCCCCAAAACTTGGTGCTTCACCCAAACGTATATTGCGTTGAATAATGGTTTTAAAAACCATATTATGAAAATGCTTTTTAACTTCAGCAACCACTTGATTGGACAATCGTAAACGAGAATCATACATAGTCAACAACAAGCCTTCAATATCAAGTTCAGGGTTATGAACTTTTTGCACACTTTTTATGGTATTTAATAATTTACCTAAACCTTCTAGAGCATAATATTCACATTGAATAGGAATAATAACCGCATCAGATGCAGTTAAAGCGTTTAACGTGATTAAACCTAATGAAGGAGCACAATCTATAACAATATAATCATAATCATCTTTGACTTCTATCAGTGCCTTTTTGAGCATATACTCTCTATCCTCTTTATCAACCAACTCTAATTCAATAGCAACCAAATCAATATGAGAAGGGATAATGTCAACATTTGGTGAATTGGTAGTAACAATAGTATCTTTAACAGCAACCGAATGTTCTAAAAGCTGATAAGTACCTTTTTCAACACCATCTACATCTATTCCTAAACCAGAACTAGCATTTGCCTGAGGGTCAGCATCTATCAACAACACCTTCTTCTCTAGCACTCCTAAAGCTGCCGCAAGATTAACCGTTGTAGTTGTCTTACCAACACCTCCTTTTTGATTAGCAATTGCTATTATTTTACCCATATAAACTCTATAATTTTATAGATTATAAAAATACAATTTTTTATGAGGCTGTGAAATGAAGTTGTGAACAAAAGATGAACAAAAAAACTGCCAAAGGTAAAATTAACCTTTGGCAGTTTAAATCTCTTATACTCTAACTTTTACTTCTTATCTTCAGGATATAAAACACCAAATACATAACCCTTTGTTAAGTATTTTTTAGCAACAGCTTGAATATCTTCAGCGTTTATTGCGTCAATCTCTTTGGTTTGTCCTATTATTTTAGATCGGTCTTTTTTATCAAAATCAGCATCACTTAAAGCTCTTAACCAAAACTTATTCTGTTTTAGGTTCTCTTTATACTTTAACAATTGTGATTCTTTAATTTTATTAACATCTATCTCTGTTGGTCCATTATCAATAACACTTTGTAATTCAGCTAAAGCAGCTTCTTTAAGTTTTTCAACATTTTCAGGTCCACAAGGAAAAGAAATACTAAAATTATAAGATGCATAAGGGAATTTATTCATACTTCCTCTTGCTCCTACCCCATAAACTCCTGATTCTTCTTCTCGAAGTTTTTCAATCAACTTTATCGTTAAAATCTCACCTAAACTTTCTAATAGATAAGCTTCTTTTGCATTGTATACAGTTTCACCTGTAAAACTAATTTTCACACTACTTTTAGGTTCTGTTCCTTTTTTTATGATTTTTTCAAAAGAACCAGACAATGGTCTAAAACCGTGGTCTTTAAACTCTTCACGAACTTCTGAACTTGGCAAACTAGCAATGTACTGTTTTACGAAAGCCTTTAATTTATCTTCATCAAAATTACCAACAAAATAAAAGTTAAAATCTCCTGCATTTGCAAATCGCTCTTGATATTTCTCATAAGCTAAGTTATAATCTGCCGCATCCCAAGATTCAGCATTTGGAAATCCTACAAATCTTTTATTGTTTTTATTTGAAAATTTACCAAACTCTATCATAAAATAAAAATTAGGATTAGATAGGATATTACCTAAAAAGGCTTTTTGTTTACTCACGTAAGAATTAAATGCTTTTTCATCTTTATTTAAAGCTGTAAAGTTTAAATAAATCATTTGAAACATAGTTTCTAAATCTTTTGGGGTAGAACTTCCTGTTAACCCTTCGCTAATTCCACCTATAAAAGGACTAACTCTTGCAATTTTACCAGAAAGTAACTTTCCTAAATCTGTCTTAGAAAAACCATTAATTCCTGCATCTGTAAGACCTCGATTTGCATTAGCTGTTTTAAATAAAGTTTCAGTATCATATAGAGAAGTACCTCCATAACTAAAAGCTCTCATTATAACTTCATCAGTTTTAAAATCAGTTTTCTTATACGTTACCGTTGCTCCATTCACTAAAGTTAGGGTTGTTGTTCCCAAGCCTTCATTTTTAACTTCTTTAATAATTGCACCTATTTTAGGAAGTTCTGACATTAACGCATCACCTAAATCTTTATCTTCATAAGGTTTAATATCTGCTTTTTCAACTTCAGCCAATAAATCTAACACTTCTTGTTCTGTTACTTTTACAACACCTTCTTTTTCTGCACCAGTTAATACAATTACTCTATTATCTTCATGCAAATAATCCTTAATCAATGATTTTACTTCTTCTAAGCTTATGGTAGATAAGGCCTTTTTATGAAAATCATGTTCCCATTCAATACCTGGGATAGGTTCTTGCTCTAAAAAATTATTTACATATTCATATACATAATTTTCTGACTCTGTTTTGTCTTTATTTAATAACATTTTATCCATACGAGCCATCACATCTTTTTTTGCTCGTTCAAACTCACCTTTTTGAAATCCATATTTTTTTACACGTGCATTTTCTTCTAACAATACTTTTAATGCGGCTAATTGACCTGTTGGACTCGTCATCGCAAAAGATTGATAAGCCTGTTTACTTCTTGCCCATGTACCGCCATGATATGTATACCCATTAACAAAAGGCGGCTTTTCACCATTACCCAATTCATCCAAACGGTTATTAATCATTTGAGAAAATAAATTTTTAACCATAGATTTTCTATAATCACTTTCTGTAATATCAGCTTTTGGAAAACCGCTATCTTTATAGAGTAACTGTACTTGATTAAAAGTCGCTTCCTTATCAGTTTCAATGGCAATTAATGTTTCTTTATGAGTTGGCACCTCAAACACTTTACGTTCTCTAGGATTTTTAACAGCTTTATAACTACTAAAATGTTTTTTAATTTTTGCTTCTAATTTATCAATATCGACATCACCAACTGCAACAACTGACATTAAACTTGGTCTGTACCAATCATCTTTAAAACGACGTAACACTTCTGGTTTGAAATTTTCTAAAATATCTTTTTTACCAATTGGTAACCGTTCAGCATATTTTGAATTGTGCATAATTTTCGGCAAATAATTACCTAACATTCGCTTACCTGCACCTAAACCTAAACGATATTCTTCTAAAACAACACCTCTCTCTTTATTAATTTCTTCTTCCGTCAATAAAGTATTAAATGCCCAATCTTCAATAATTTGAAATCCTTTTTCTAGTTTCTCTTCATCGTCACTTGGGATTGGCAACATATAAACAGTTTCATCAAAACTTGTATATGCGTTTAAATCTGCTCCAAATTCAACACCTATACTTTGTAAATAATCTACCAATTCATTCTTTTTGAAATTTTTGGTCCCATTAAAATTCATATGCTCCATAAAGTGAGCCAATCCTTGTTGATCATCATCTTCAACAATTGAACCTACATTTACAACAAGTCGTAAAACCACTTTGTCTTCTGGCTTTCCATTATTACGGATATAATAGGTTAGTCCATTTGCTAATTTACCTGTTCTAATGTTTGGGTCGGTTGGAATAGCAGCATCTTTAATTTCTACACTTGCAGATTTTGGATTGTCTTTTGTTTTCTCTTGAGCAAATGAAAATGCTACAAAAAGAAATAATGCTACGACTAAAACTTGTTTCCTCATAATTGATAGTTTTTAATTAGAATTGATTTTATAAAGTGTTTATCTCTACTTTCCTTAAACAGATTGAGATACCAAATTTAGTAAATAATAATGAATTTATCATTTAAAAAATTAGTTACAATATAGCCGCAAGTCTACAACCTTGATTGATGGCTCTTTTTGCATCTAATTCAGAAGCAAAATCAGCACCTCCTATTACATGAACATTTATTCCTTTTTCTTCTAATGGGCTTAATAATTCTTTTAAAGGAACTTGCCCAGCACAAATCACAATGTTATCAACTTCTAATACTTTATTCTCTCCATTTTGGACATAATGCAATCCCACATCATCAATTTTCGTATACTGAACCTGATTTATAAACTGAACATTTTTTTTCTTTAATGTGGAGCGGTGTATCCAACCTGTGGTTTTTCCTAACTTACCTCCAAATTTCCCTTTACTTCTCTTAAACATAAATATTTCTCTTGGTGATGGATGAACCTCTGCCTGAATTTCTTCAATACCTCCTCTGGCATTCAAAGATTTATCAATACCCCATTCTTTCAGCCAAGCATCTATATTTAGTGCAGATGATTCACCTTCATGTGCTAAATATTCCGCTACATCAAATCCGATACCTCCAGCTCCAATAACTGCCACTCTGTTACCTACAGGCTTCTTATGTTTCAATACATCAATATAATTGAGTACTTTTTTATTTTTTATACCATCAATTTTAACCGCTCTAGGTAAAATTCCAGTTGCCAACACAATTTCATCAAAGTTTCCATTTAAGAAATCATCAGCTGAAACTCTAGTATCTAATTGTACAGTTACCTGATGTAATTCCAATTGTTTTTTAAAATACCGGATAGTTTCATAGAATTCTTCTTTACCATGAATTTGCTTAGCAATATTAAATTGACCACCAATTTCTGCATTATCATCAAACAAAGTAACTTCATGCCCTCGTTGAGCTGCAATAGCAGCCGCTGACAAGCCTGCAGGACCGGCACCAATAACAGCAATTCTCTTTTTATTAGTTGTTGAGGTATAATTCAATTCCGTTTCATGACATGCTCTAGGATTTACCAAGCAACTTGCTACTTTCTGTTCAAATACATGATCTAAACAAGCTTGATTACAACCGATACAAGTATTTATTTCATTTTCTTTTTCTTCAAAAGCTTTTGTAACCCAATCTGCATCCGCTAAAAAAGGGCGTGCCATTGAAATCATATCTGCATGGCCATCTGATAATACTTGTTCTGCCGTTTCTGGCATATTTATTCGATTGGTAGTGATTAAAGGAATAGACACTTCTATTTTCATTTTTTGAGTAACCCATGTAAAAGCTGCACGAGGTACAGAAGTTGCTATAGTTGGAATTCTAGATTCATGCCAACCAATACCTGTATTGATAATGGTAGCTCCCGCTTTTTCTATTTCTTTTGCCAAATACACTACCTCTTCCCAAGAACTTCCTTTTTCTATCAAGTCTAACATGGACAAACGGTAAATAATAATAAATTCTTCACCAACACCTTCTCTAACTTTTTTTACCAATTCAATAGGTAATTTAATTCTATTTTCATACGCTCCACCCCACTTATCAATTCTTCGATTGGTTTTTTTAGCAATAAACTGATTGATTAAATACCCTTCAGAACCCATAATTTC